>JBQMQE010000005.1:30912-51404 GCA_052172655.1 Burkholderiales bacterium | reverse complement strand
GGGCGCTCGAAATGTTCAACCGCGAGAGCCTGATGGAGATCGACGTCACTTACGATCCGACCGCGCCGCTGGCGGAAGTGGAGGCGGGCATCAAGCACGTACTTGATGCGCGCCACGGCTCCGAGGATTACACCGTCACGCCGCAGCAGAAGATGCTGGAAGTGTTCGGCACCGTGCTCGACGCGGTGACGTTCGCCGTCGCCGCGATCGGCGGCATTTCGCTGCTGGTCGGCGGCGTGGGCATCCTCACCATACTCACCATCGCCGTTGCGGAGCGTACCTCCGAGATCGGCCTGCTGCGCGCCGTGGGCGCCACGCGTCGCGGCATCCTGCTGCTGTTTCTGGGCGAGGCGGCGCTGCTGGCGGTGCTGGGGGGCACGGCCGGGCTGTTGCTCGGTTGGGGCGCCGCGTTGGCGTTGCACCTGGTGCTGCCGGCATTGCCGGTGCACACACCCTGGAGTTACGCGGTGCTGGCGGAACTGGTCGCACTGGCCGTTGGTCTGGCCGCCGGCGTGCTGCCGGCGCGGCGCGCGGCGCATCTGGATCCTCTCGAAGCGCTGCGCAGCGAATGAATTGCAGTCGGCGCGGCTTATCCATTCCGCAATGAGCACTCGCTCGAAAGGACCAAAAGAAAAATGACAACTTCTTCTCACGCGTTGCTGTCCGTGTTGCAGGATCATGGCATCGACCGGGTGTTTCTGGTTCCGGGCGAAAGCTACCTCGGCATTCTGGATGCGCTGTGCGATTTTCCCGGCATCGACGCCGTGACCTGCCGCCACGAGTCGGGCGCCGGTTTCATGGCGGTGGCCGACGCCAGGCTCTGCGGGCGGCCTGGAATCGTGCTGGTGAGCCGGGGCCCAGGGGCGACCAATGCGGCTATCGCGGTGCACACGGCGCAGCAGGATGCGATTCCCATGATCCTGATCGTGGGACAGGTGCCGCGCGCGGATCTGCGGCGCGAGGCATTCCAGGAGATCGACTACCGCAGCATGTACGGCACGATTGCGAAATGGGTGTTCGAGGCGACCGAGCCGGGCCAAATTGCCGAGGCAGCGTTTAAAGCGATCCGCATCGCCACTTCGGGCACGCCGGGGCCAGTGGTGCTGGCGATTCCGGAGGATGTGCAGCAGCAGCAAGTGGCGCAGCCGCGCTGGATCAGAAGTGAACAGGTGCACACGACGCCCGATGCTGCGACCCTGCGCGAATTGCTGCGCCGACTCGATGCGGCCGAGCGTCCGCTGATTGTTGCGGGCGGCGCGTTCGAGGCGCCCGGCGGGCGTGAGGCGCTCGCCGCGTTGGCCGAGGCATGGCAGATCCCGGTCGCGCTGTCGTTCCGGCGCCACGACCTGTTCTCCAATTTGCATCCGCTCTACGCCGGCGAGCTGGGACTGGCGAATCCGAAGGTGCAGATCGACGCCTTCCGCGAAAGCGACTTGATACTTGCGCTGGGCACCCGCTTTGGCGACATCACCAGCCAGGGATACAGTTTTCCCGACCTGCCCCGTCCGGCGCAGACCTTCGCGCATGCCTACGCCGACGATCATATGGTGGGACTACACTTTGCGCCCGATTTCGGCTTGGTGTGCGATACGATCGAACTCGCGCGCGCCCTGACCCCGGAGGTGAAGCCGGACATTGCGCCGGCTCGAATTGCCTGGGCCAGCCGCCTCGGGGAAATGCGCGAAGTCCACGCCGCCTGGCCGAAACGCAAAGCCGAGGACGGCATCGATTTCGCGCAGGTGGTGAAGGCGGTGCGCGAACAGGCGAGCGCCGATGCCATCGTGTGCGTGGACGCGGGCACCTTCGCCGCACCGGTCTACCGCCATTTCGGCTTCGTGCCGCCGCAGCGGCTCATGTCGCCGCTGTCGGGCACCATGGGCTACGGCACGCCCGCGGCGATCGCTGCGCAATTGCGTTTTCCCGGACGGCAGGTGATCTGCATGGTGGGTGACGGCGGATTCATGATGACCGGCAACGAGATGATTGCGGCGGTGGAACGCAAGCTGCCTATCCTGTTCATCCTGGCCAACAATGCGAGCTACGCCTCGATCCGGATTCAGCAGGAACTGCATTATCCGGGGCGTGTCCTCGGCACCGGTTTGTTCAATCCGGATTTCGAGCAGATCGCACGCGCTTTCGGCATGCGCGCGCAGCGTGTTGTGCGTGAAGAAGAGGTGGCGGGGGCGGTGGCGAGCGGTCTCGCCGCAGGCGCACCCTGCTTCATTGAAGTCAAGGCGAGCCTCGCGGTCACGCTGCCGCAGCGGCGTTCCGATTAGAGGCGCGGAATATCGTGCAGCACGCCGACGCTGCCGCAACGGCATCCGGCACGTTCGCGTGCGCGGCGAGCAGAACTAGACTGAGTCTATCTCGCATTGGTCAGGATCAGCAGGCGATGAACGCTGCGTGGCGCGCAAAAGATCGGCTTATTCGCAATGCAATTCACGAGAATACACACCGAGTTTGACCTTAATCAAATCGCCGGCCCGGACGCGGCGTTATATTGGCTCGCCCTTTTGCTGATTTCCTCCCATCCTTCTGGGCAAAAGGGATCTTTCGGGCACTCGGTTTTTTCGAGTGTCCGTTTTCTTTTCTGGCACCGCTTTCTCAGCCGGCGCGGTAGCGGACTGCGGCTTGATCTTCATCAACACCGGCAGTTCGACTCGGCGCTATGGTGCAATCATGGTATTGTGACGCGCAAGCTGATCGTTGAGCGCCATGGCAGCTTGCGCTCGGCAGGATCGGCGAATCGAGCGACATGTAACGGCCGAAGCCGGCGCATCAGCGGCGCCCGGTTCCGACCATGCAAAAGAAAGGAATCCCGATGAGCTATAAGACGATTCTGGTTCACATCGACGCCGGAACGCGCTGTTCGGTACGCGTCGACGTCGCAATCCGCCTGGCGCAGCAGCACGACGCCCACTTGGTCGCGTTGCACGCGCTGGCGTCGTTCGAGCCGCCCGGCTATGTGATGGCCGAAATGGGACCGGCGATTCTCGACGCGCAGAAGCACGCGGCAGCGGCTGAGTTGGTGCGCACCGAGCGCGAATTCAACAATCAGGCATCGGCGGCGGGTCTCAGGAATGTCGAATGGCGCACTGCCATCGATGATCCGGTGGACGCGATGACCTTGCACGCGCGCTACGCCGATCTGGTGGTGATCGGCCAGAGCGATCGTTCGGACGGCTCGAATATGGCCGCAGATTTTCCGCAGCGGCTGGTGCTCGCTGCCGGAAGGCCGGTGCTGATCCTGCCCAGCGTCGGCAGTTTCGCCACGATAGGCAAGCGCATCCTCGTCGCCTGGGATGCGGGCCGCGAGGCGACGCGGGCGGTCACCGACGCGATTCCAATGCTGCGGCTTGCAGACAATGTGAATGTCATGGCGGTCAATCCGAAGCGCGGCGAGCACGGCAACGTAGCGGGCGCCGATATCGGCCTCTATCTCGCGCGCCATGGCGTGCGCGTGGAGGTCAAGGCGGACCATGGCGCCGAGATCGACGTAGGCAACGAACTGCTGTCGCGCGCCGCGGACCTCGATGCTGATCTCATCGTTATGGGCGGCTACGGCCATTCGCGGCTGAAGGAATGGGCGCTGGGCGGTGCGACCCGCACCATCCTGGAATCGATGACGGCGCCGGTGCTGATGTCGCACTAACAGGGTGTTGAAAAAAGGGGCCGGAATGGGAAAGGAAAGGTCCCATCCCTTCCTGAGGTCCCGTTTTAGATCCCCCAAGTCGGGGCTGTTGAAAAACGCGCCCCTCTCAGCGGGTTCATCCTGTGCGAAAATCCGGGGGGCACTGGCGTGTGATTCGGTTTCGGTCGCTTGCCTGTTTCATGGACAATTCCGGCTGGGCTAATTTCTAGAGGCGTCATCATGACCACCAACAAGTACATCTACGCGTTCGAAGAGGGCGACGGCAAGAACAAGATCCTGCTGGGCGGCAAGGGCGCCGGCCTGTGCGAGATGACTCAGATCGGGCTGAACGTGCCGCCGGGCTTCACCGTGACCACGGAGGCCTGCCTCGCCTATCTCGAGTCGACCAAGCTGCCCGACGGCCTGATGGAGGAACTGAAGAGCCATATGGCAGCGCTGGAGAAGAAAACCGGCAAGAGTTTCGGCGCCAGCAAGAATCCGCTGCTGATTTCAGTGCGCTCGGGATCGGCGATTTCCATGCCGGGGATGATGGACACCATACTCAACCTCGGCCTCAATGACGAGTCGCTGCCGGGCCTGATCAAGCAGACTGCAAACCCGCGCTTCGCCTACGATTCCTACCGCCGTTTCATCCAGTTGTTCGGGAAGATTGCGCTGGGCATCGACGACGAGCATTTCGACGGCAAGATGACGGAACTCAAGAAGAAACATGGCGCGCGCCTGGATCTGGACCTCACCGAGGCGAACCTGAAGGAGCTTGCCGGCGAATTTCTGGCCATCGTCAAGCGCCATACCGGCAAGCCGTTTCCGCAGGACCCTTACGTGCAGCTCGAGATTTCCGTGGGCGCGGTATTTCGTTCCTGGATGGGCAAGCGCGCGGTCGACTACCGCAAGCAGTTCAAGATCACCAAGGACAAGGCCAATGGCACCGCGGTCAGCGTCTGCACCATGGTGTTCGGCAACATGGGCAACGATTCGGGCACCGGCGTGGGCTTCACCCGCAATCCGGGCACCGGCGAGAACGTGATTTTCGGCGAGTATCTGACCAACGCACAGGGCGAGGACGTGGTGGCGGGCATACGCACGCCCAAGCCGATCGCCGAGATGGAACAGGAAATGCCGGAGATCTACCTGCAGTTGGTGGAGCTGCACAACCGGCTGGAGTCGCATTACAAGGAAGTGCAGGATTTCGAGTTCACCATCGAAAAGGGCACGCTTTATTGCCTGCAGACCCGCAACGGGAAGATGAATGCCCGCGGCATGGTGCGCAGCTCGGTGGAAATGTTCCAGGAGCGACTGATTTCCAAGGAGCGCGCATTGCTGCGCATCGAGCCGCCGATGCTGGAGCAGTTGCTGGTGCCGCAGTTGTCGCCGAACTTCCACGGCAAGTCCCTGGCGCAAGGCCTGCCGGCTTCGCCCGGCGCGGCCTCCGGCAAGATCGTGTTCGACGCCAATACGGCCGAGGCGCGCGGCAACGCGGGCGAGAAAGTGATCCTGGTGCGCGAGGAGACCAAGCCGGAGGACATCCACGGTTTCTTCCGCGCGCAGGGCATCCTCACCAGCCGCGGCGGCAAGACCTCCCATGCCGCGGTGGTTGCGCGCGGCATGGGGAAACCCTGCGTTTCGGGCTGCGAGCAGATCGTGATCAACGACAAGGCGCGCAACGCCGTCATCGGCGATACCACCCTGCACGAGGGCGATGTGATCACCATCGACGGCGGCACCGGCCACGTCTACGCGGGCGAAGTGCCGACGGTGGAGGCGGAATTTTCGGAGGAAATGGCGACGCTGCTCGCCTGGGCGGACGAGGTGGCGACGCTCAGGGTGATGGCCAACGCCGACACGCCGGAGGATGCGCTGCGCGCGCGGGAATTCGGCGCCATGGGTATAGGCCTGGTGCGCACCGAGCGCATGTTCAACAGCACCGACCGCCTGCCGATCATGCAGGAAATGATCCTGGCCGAGACGGTGGACGAACGCCAGACGGCGCTCGACCGGCTGCTGCCGATCCAGCGTTCCGATTTCACCGGAATCTTCAAGGCGATGAAAGGGCTGCCGGTGACCATACGCCTGCTCGATCCGCCGATGCACGAATTCCTGCCGACCGCGGCGCAGCTCGAACTGGAGATCGCCCATCTGCACCATCTGCGCGACACGATCAAGGGCCTGGAAGAACTGCCGGACACGCTGAAGCTGCTCAGTCCCAGGCTGTACCAGCAATATGCCGACGGCCTGACCAAGCTCATGGGCGGGCTGCACACGTTCAAGGAAACGCATCTGGAGGAAGACGCAATCAGCAAGAAGGAAGTGGTCCTGAAAAAGGTGCGCGCTCTGGCGGAAGTCAACCCGATGCTGGGGCACCGCGGCGTGCGGCTGGGCATCTCCTATCCGGAAATCTACACGATGCAGATCAAGGCGATCCTCGAAGCCGCCGCGCTGTGCGCGCGGCAACGCATCGAAATCTATCCCGAGATCATGGTGCCGCAAGTCGCCACCGTGGAAGAGCTCATGCGCATCCACGCCAAGGTACAGCGCGTGCACAAGGAGGTGGAGCTGACTCACGGCATCAGCGTGAAATTCAAGTTCGGCTCCATGCTGGAGGTGGTGCGCGGCTGCCTGCGCGCCGGGCGCATGGCGCAGGACGCGGAGTTTTTCTCTTTCGGCACCAACGACCTCACCCAGGCCACGTTCTCGTTCAGCCGCGAGGATGCGGAAAACAAGTTTCTGCCGGCCTACCTCGAAACCGGCATCCTGCAGGACAACCCGTTCGAAGTGCTGGACATCAAGGGCGTGGGGCAGTTGATGAAAATGGCGGTCGAGAGCGGCCGCCAGACCCGGCCCGACCTGAAGGTA
Organism: Burkholderiales bacterium; assembly: GCA_052172655.1. Taxonomy (GTDB): domain Bacteria; phylum Pseudomonadota; class Gammaproteobacteria; order Burkholderiales; family SG8-39; genus 2-12-FULL-64-23. The sequence continues at coordinate 44,899 of JBQMQE010000005.1, read as the reverse complement.
GGCATCTGCGGCGAGCACGGCGGCGATCCGGCATCGATCCATTTCTGCCACAGCATCGCCATCGACTACGTGTCCTGCTCCGGTCCGCGCGTGCCGATCGCACGCCTGGCGGCGGCGCAGGCGAAGCTGCTGGAGGCGAGTTACAACGGGCTGAAGTGAGCAGCCAGGCCAGGCAGGCGCATGGCCTGGTTCGTCTACCTGATTGAGTGCAAAGACGGGAGCATTTACACGGGTATCGCCGTGGACGTAGCTGCACGTTATGCCATGCATCTCGCCGGCAAGGGCGCGCGTTATACGCGCTCGCACCCGCCGCGGCGCCTGCTCGCCGCGGTCGAATTCGCCGATCGTTCGGCCGCCTCCAAAGCTGAGTATCAAATCAAGCGTTTGTCGCCTCGGGACAAGCGCGAATTCGGCCGCCGGCACGCGCTCCGATGACGGCGTATCGGGCTCAGTAACGGCCATGCTGCACATCTCCAATAGCGTCGCCATCCCGGCGAGGGAGATCGAGATCAGTGCGGTGCGCGCGCAGGGGGCCGGCGGGCAGAACGTAAACAAGGTGTCCAGCGCGATCCACCTGCGCTTCGACATCGGTGCTTCGTCGCTCCCGGTTGCATACAAGGAGCGCCTGCTCAAGCTGCACGATCAGCGCATCACCAAGGAAGGGGTGGTCGTGATCAAGGCGCAGCAGCACCGCAGCCAGGAAATGAACAGGGCGGAAGCGTTTGCGCGTCTGCGGGAGCTCATCCGCAGTGTCGCGGTACCGCAGAAAAAGCGCAGGCCGACCAAGCCGACGCGCAGTTCGCAGAGAAAGCGCCTGGACAGCAAGACAAAGCGCGGCGCGATCAAACAGATGCGGGGCAAAGTCACGGATTGAAACCGGCTGCGAACGGCATCGCCTGCGACAGGAGCGCTAGGCGAACTGGGTGCGAAAGCGCGCCAGGCCCAGCGCGAACAGGGCGATGCCGATCGCCGCCATCGCCAGCACAGAATCCCACAGGACGCCGATCCCTGCGCCGCGCAGCAGGATGCCGTAGGCGACTTCGATGAAATGGCGCAGCGGCGAGAAATACATCAAGGCGCGCAGCCATGCGGGCATGCTCTCCATCGGCGTCCACGTGCCCGAGAGCATGACGATGGGCATCACCATCAGCAGCACCACCAGGCCGACCTGTGCCGAATTGCGCGCGAACGTGGCCGCCACCAGCCCGAGTCCGGCATTGGTGAACGCGTACAGCGCGGCGAGCAGGTAGAACAGCGGCACGCTGCCGACGAAAGGCACGTGGTACAGGGGCATCATGATGCCGAACACCGCCACCGTGGTGCCGCAGAGCATGACCAGCATCATCGACAGCAGCTTCGACAGCATGATCTGCAGCGGCGTCAGCGGCGACACCAGCAACTGCTCCAGCGTGCCGCGCTCTTTCTCGCGGATCATCGCCGCCGCCGGAAGCAGGATGCAGGCGACGGTGACCATGGTCAGCAGCTCCGAAATGGTGTTGAACCACTTGTGGTTCAGGTCCGGGTTGTACCATACGCGCAGCTCGTTGCGGATCGCAGGCAGGTTGCGCGGATCGCCGCCCGCGCGAATGACATTGCGCTGCGCGCGGTCCTCGGAAAAGCGCGCGACGATGCGCGCGGCATAGCTCGACGCCAGGTAGCCGATATTGGCCTGGCTGGCATCGATCAATGCTTGCACGTGGGCGGGCTGCTGATGCTGCAGGGACTGGTCGAAATCGGGCGGAATGTCGAGGATCATCTGCGCCTCGCCCTGGTCGAGCAGCCGCAGGGCTTGCGCCGGCGACCCGACATCGCCCTCGAGCTGGAAGCGCGGCGGGAGGAAGCGGTAGATCAGGTCGCGCGAGGCGACGCTGCGGTCGGCGTCGTGCACGCGCACCGGCGCATTGATCAGTTCGTTGCTGGCGCCGCCGGCGGCGATGATGATGTTGGCCGTAAAGATATAGACGGTGTAGATGAACAGGGCGCGGTCGCGCAGCAACTGCCTGATCTCCTTCGTCGACAGCACGGCGATCTGCTGCAGCCAGATGCGCGCCAGAGTCATCCAGGTGGTCGCAGCTCGGCTCATGTGCGGGTGCGCTTGCGGAACAGCAGGTGGCAGAGGAAGAACACCGCGGCCGCGTAGAGCGCGAACAGCAGGAGCTGCGGCCACAGCACGCCGAACCCGACCGCCTTGAGGAATGCGCCCTTGACCACGGCGTTGTAGTACATCGCCGGAAACGCATGGGCGATGGCGTAGTTGCCGCCGCTGAGCGTGCTCACCGGCGTGATCAGCCCGGAGAACTGTATCGATACGATGATCGACATCACCAGCGAGATGATCATCGCCGCCTGCTGCGTGCGCACCAGCAGCGAAATCAGCAGCCCGAGGGCGGTGGTGCACAGGATGTAGAGCAGGGTCGCGACCGAGAAGAACACCAGGCTGCCTTTGAACGGCGCGCCGAAATACAGCGTCGCCAGCAGCCACAGGATGGCGGCGTTGATGCAGGAAATGGCCACGCTCGGCAGCAGCTTTCCGATCAGGAACTCGGCACGCGTGATGGTGGAGGAGTACACGTTGTAGATGGCGCCGGTTTCCTTTTCGCGCACCACCGACAGGGCCATCAGCAGCGGCGGCACCAGCATCAGGATCAGCATGATCAGGCCCGGCGCCACCGACCAGATGCTGCGCGCCTCCTGGTTGTAGAGGTAGCGCACGTCGAGCACCACCGGTTGCAGCAGGTCGGCGACGCGCTGCGGCGGCAGGCCCAGGCGGCGCGCGAGATAGCCGCCGCGCACGGCCGTGTTCGCCGCAAGGTTGATGGCTTCGACGTAGGCCTGGATGGTGCGGGTGGAAGTGGTAAACGTGCCGTCGATCAGGGTCTGCACCCGGGCCGTGCGTCCGGCGCGCAACTGCTCGGCGAAGCGCGGCCCGATGACGATGACCATGCGCAGTTTGCGCTGCGCGAGCAGCCGGTCGGCGGCGTCGGCATCGGGCAGGTACCCCTTGAAGCTGAAGTAGCGGGATTCGATGAAATGGTGCGCATAGTCGCGGCTCATCGGCGTATGGTCTTCGTCGACCACGGCGAAAGCGATGTTTTCGATGTCTTGGCTCATGCCGTAGCCGAACACCAGCATCAGCATCACCGGCAGCAGGAACGCGAGCAGGAAATAGATGCGGTCGCGCAGGATCTCGCGCCATTCGCGCTGCGCCACGGTGAACACGCGCGCGACATTCATCGCATCGCCTCGCCGCGCTCCAACCGCGTCACGTAGTGCACGAACACGTCCTCCATCGACAAGGGCCTGCGGCCGATGTGGCCGACCACCATGCCGGCCTGGCTCAGCAACTGGCGCAGGCGCGCGCTGGCGGCATCCGCATCCGGCGCGAGCAGGTGGATGTGCTCGCCGAACAGCGCGGCGTCGGCGTAGCCTGAGCGACGCAGCAATGCCAGCGCCGGCAGCACCGGGCTCGCGCCGATTTCGAGCAGGCCGCCGGCTTCCTCGGCGACGCGCCGCTTCAGTTCGGCCGGCGCTGCGTCCGCGACGATGCGCCCTGCGTACATCAATGCCAGCCGGTCGCAGTGTTCGGCTTCGGTCATGTAATGGGTGGTGATGAGGATGGCGACGCCTTCCATCCGCGACAGGTGAAACAGGATTTCCCAGAACTGCCGGCGCCCGACCGGATCGACGCCGGAAGTGGGTTCGTCCAGGAACAGCACCTGCGGGTGGTGCACCAGCGCGCAGCCCAGGGCCAGGCGCTGACGCAGCCCCATCGGCAGGCTCCCTGCAGTTTCGTTTTCAAAGCCGGCAAGACCGCCGTTGGTTATGGTCCAGGCGAGCCTGTCCTCGGTGTCGCGCCGGGTCAAGCCGTAGATCCCGGCGAACAGGCGCACATTCTCGACCACGGTCAGATCGGTGTAGAGCGAGAATGCCTGCGACACATAGCCGATGCGCTGCTTGATCGCGCGGCCGGCGCGGCGCATGTCGATGCCGTCGACGCTGCCCTCGCCGCCGGTCGGCGGGAGGATGCCGGTGAGCATTTTGATGCAGGTGGTCTTGCCGGCGCCGTTGGCGCCGAGCAGCCCGAAAATCTCGCCCGGGCGCACGCTGAAGCTGACGCGATCCACCGCGCGAAAGTCGCCGAAGTCGCGGCTAAGCTCGCGCGCCTCGATTGCGGCGCCCGCGGGCGCTGCAGGCCGAACCGTGGCGGGGGGCCGGTTTGCCGCGGGAGCTGCAGCCGGCGCCGCGGTCTGTTGCTGCAACGAGGCGATAAACACGTCCTCGAGTTCGGGCTCGGTGCTATGGAGTTCGAGCAGCGGGATATCGCCCAGCGCCGCGCGCATATCGCGTTCGGCCGCCTGCGCGTCCAGATCCTGCGCGAACACGTGGATCCACGCCCCCAGCGCCTGCACCTGCGCGAAGCGCCCGCGCAGGCGCGCGAGCGCGTCGGCCTGGCGCTCGGCGCGCAACTGCAGCGCGACGCCGGGCACGCGCCGGCGCAGGTCTTGCGGCCGGCCTTCGGCGAGAACGCGGCCGTCGAACATCAACGCGAGCCGGTGAAAGCGGCTGGCTTCGTCCATGTATGCGGTGGAGACCAGCGCGGTGGCGCCGCGTTCGTGCAGGATCTCCGACAGGATCAGCCAGAAGTCGCGCCGCGATACCGGATCGACGCCGGTGGTGGGTTCGTCGAGGATGATCAGTTCGGGCTCGTGAATCAGGGTGCAGACGAGCGCGAGCTTCTGCTTCATGCCGCCGGACAGATGCTTCATCGCGCGGCCGCGGAACTGCGCGAGGCGGGTGATCGCGAGCAGGCGCTCCTTGCGCTCGGCCAGCGCCGCCGCGGGAACCAGGCGCAGCCTGGCGAAGAAATCGATGTTCTCCTCGAGCGAGAGCTCGGCGTACAGATTCAGCCCCAGCCCCTGCGGCATGAATCCAAGGCGGTCCTTGACCAGTTCCGCGGCGGCCTCCGAGTCGAGTAGCGTGCCGAACACCTCGACGCTGCCGGCATCGAATGACAGCACGCCTGCAATCGCTTTCATCAGGCTGGACTTGCCCGCCCCGTCCGGGCCGATCAGGCCGTAGATTTCGCCGCGCCGCACGTCCAGGGAGACGCCCGCGACCGCGCTGCGCCTGCCGTAGCGCTTGACGAATGCGTCTACCCGTACCAGCGACGGCTCGGCCGCAGCTACCAGCGCGGCCTGGCCCACTGCGCATCCTCCTTCCAGCGGATCATCGCGTCGGCGGGCAGCCCGGGGGTGAGCGTGTGGGCCGGGTTGCGGTCCAGATAGAGCCTGACCTCGTACATCAGTTTCACGCGTTCATCCGGAGTCTGCACTTCCTTCGGCGTGAACTCCGCGCGCGAGCCGATGTAGCGCACCGTCGCGGCGAACGGTTGATCCGGGAAGGCATCGCTGTAGATCCGGGCCGCGAGCCCGCGCCTCACCTTGCCGATTTCCTTCTCCGGGACGAATACCTTCAGGTAAAGGCGGTCGAGATCGACCAGCTCGAAGATCGGCGCGCCGGCGGTGATCACCTCGCCGCTATTGGCGTAGCGGCTGGTGATTACCCCGGCCGCGGGACTGGTCAAGGTGAGGTCGTCCAGCGCGCTCTGCGCTTCAGCGCTCTTGGCTTGCGCGGTGGCGAGAGCGCCCAGGGCGGCGGCGAGCTCCGCCTGTCTGACGCGAATGCGCTCCGGGCCGAGGCGCGCATCGTTGAGCGCCTGGCGCGCGCGCTCCACGCCGGCCAGCGCCGCGTCGCGCTGCTCCTGGTGCGTATTCAAAGCGAGCTCGGCGCGTTCGACGAATTGCGGCCCGACAAATTTGTCGGTTTCGAGACGCTGCGCGCGGCCAAGGTCACGCGCATCCTGCTTGCGCGCCGCTTCGGCCTGGGCGAGTTCGGTCCGGGCCGTAGCGACGCCGGCCTCGGACGCTGCGATTGCGTGAGGAATCTCGCGCCGCAGCAGCGCCAGTGCGGCGCGCGCGGCTTCGGCGCGTGCCCGGGCTGCCTCTATGTCGGCTTGCGCCTGCGCCAGGCGCGCGCGCGCAATGCCGTCATCGATGCGCACCAACACCTGGCCCGCCTGTGCGCTGTCGCCTTCGCGCACGGGCAATTCGACGATGCGCCCAGGTGTCTTGCTGGCGATGATGACCGCATCGCCTTCGATTCTGCCATTGGCCTGGATCAAGCCCTCGGGAATCCCGCGGCGCATTTGCGCCTGCCATAGCAGCAACCCGGCCGCGCACGCAATGGCGGCCGCCAGCGTTAACCGAATGGCGAATTTCTTGCCGGTGTTCAAGGTATCCCTGCCCGCATTTCCGCCTGCCTGGCTGCAATTCAACTCGCACTCCGAGTTTCGCATGACCGATTTGCCTGCGTTTGACGCAGATCAAACTGACTTGGCAAGCTCATGGGTAAATGCTGAAATATGGCAGTATCCGGATTGGTGACACACGCGGATTGAAGCACTCTCTGCAACAGGTGGGCGCATGAGGATGGAAGAACGCATACAGATTGGTGGCCTGGATATCTATGCCGTCAGCGACAAAGGCGACGAAGAACTGGCGCGAATTCGACTTGCGGTAGCGAACGGATGATCAGCGCACGCGTTGGCATTCTCGGAGCGCTGATCGCGTCGCTCGCCTTGGGTTTTTTTGGGCTGCCCGGGGCGCTGGCGTCCGCCGACGCGGCGCGCGGCAAGATTCTGTACGAAACGCGCTGCATCGCTTGTCATGAGAGCAGCGTGCATAAGCCGGACGCGCGCAAGGCTAAGTCGTTCGTCGGCCTGCGCGCGCAGGTGCTGCGCTGGAGCGCGGAAGTGGGCCGCGTCTGGACCGCGGACGAAGTCGATGACGTGACGCTGTATCTCAACCAGCGTTATTACCGCTTCCCCTGTCCACAGCAATTGTGCAGGGCCGATCAGGCGTCGATCGCGCGCTGAACGCGCGCGGCGCCGGTGAGCGAGTGAATTGGCTGACGCGCTCCGTCGGTTTCGGTGAAACGCGCAGTAATGCTTGCGGTGTGCAGTCGGCGCAGCGATAATCCCAGGCGCAGAGCTTTCCCCCTTCCAACAATCACCACGACCCACTTATGGCCCATATTCCCGCTTCAACCGCACTCTCGCGTTTTCGCGTTCTTGATTTGTCGCGCGTTCGAGCCGGACCGACTTGCGTCAAGCAGCTCGCCGATTTTGGCGCCGACGTGATCAAGATCGAGTCACCGCCCGGCGTAGACGCCAACGAAGGCATGGGCGGGCCGCGCGACGGCCCGGATTTCCAGAATCTGCATCGCAACAAGCGCGCGATGACGCTCAACCTCAAGCTGCCCGAGGGGCGCGCGGTTTTCGCGCGCCTGGCGAAGAACGCCGACGTGGTGGTCGAGAACTATCGTCCCGACGTCAAGTTCCGCCTCGGCATCGACTACGACTCGCTCAAGGCGATCAACCCGCGCATCATCCTCGCCAGCATCTCCGGTTTCGGCCAGGATGGTCCTTATCTCGAGCGGCCGGGCTTCGACCAGATCGCGCAGGGCATGAGCGGCCTGATGTCGGTCACGGGCCATCCCGGCCAGGGGCCGATGCGCACCGGTGCGGCGGTCGCGGACGTCAGTGCCGGCCTGTACGCCGCGCTCGGCATCCTGACCGCGCTGCTGGAGCGCGAGGCGTCCGGCCAGGGACAGTGGGTGCAGTCCTCGCTCCTGATGGCGGGCATCGCGCTGCTCGATTTTCAGGCGGCGCGTTATCTGATGAAGGGCGAAGTGCCGCCGCAGGTGGGCAACGACCATCCGACCAGCATGCCGACCTCGGCTTACACTACCGCCGACGGCCATATCAACGTCGCCGCGGCCGGCGAGGGCATGTGGAAGCGCTTGTGTACGGCGATCGGGCGTCCGCAGCTGCTTGCGCGCCCCGAATTCGAAGGTCCGGCCAAGCGCGCCGCCAACCGCAAAGCGCTCAATGCCGAGCTGAACGCGGCGTTGAGCACGAAAAAGAGCGAGGAGTGGATCTCGATTCTGAACGCGGCGAGCGTGCCTTGCGGGCCGATCTACAGCATGGATCAGGTATTTGCCGATGCGCAAGTACAGCATCTGCACGCGGCAGCGAAGATCAAGCATCCGAAACTGGGCGAGATCCGCGTGGTCAACCAGGCGGTCGGACTGTCGCGCACGCCAGCAACGATGGCCAGCGCCACCCCCGAGATCGGCCAGCACACGGACGAGGTTCTGACAGAAGCGGGTTACAGCGCCGCCGATATCGCGCGTTTACGCGAACAAAAAGTCATTTGAAGGAGCGTCATGGCTGAACTCATCACACGCAAGGAAAACGCCGTCGGCTGGGTGATCTTCTCCAACCCGGCTAAATTCAACGCGGTGTCGCAGGACATGTGGATGGCGCTGCCCGGGGCCATCGCCGCGTTCGACGCCGATCCCGAAGTGCGTCTGATCGTAATCACCGGCGACGGCGACAAGGCATTCATCTCCGGCGCCGACATTTCGCAGTTCGAACAGGCGCGCGGCAGCGCGCAAGCGCAGGCGATCTACAACCAGGCGGTGGTCGAGGCCTACGAAGCGCCGGTGCTTTGCAGCAAGCCGGTGGTGGCCAAGATCCGCGGCATCTGCATGGGCGGCGGGCTGGGGCTGGCCGCCGCGTGCGACGTGCGCTTCGCTTCAGCCGACGCGGTGTTCCGCATGCCCGCGGGCCGCCTCGGCCTGGGTTACAACTACACCGGCATCAAGCGCTTCGTGCAGGCGCTGGGCGCGGCGGGCACCGCCGACATTTTTTTCTCCGCGCGCAAATTCGACGCCGCCGATGCGCTCGGCATGGGCTTCGTCAATCGCGTGCTGCCAGTGGCCGACTTCGATCGCGAGGTTGCGGCATATTGCGCAATGGTGGCGGAAAACGCACCGCTCACTTTGGCCGCGGCCAAATTCGCAATTCGCCAGACCGGACTGGATCCCGCCGCGCGCGATCTGAAGCAAGCCGCGCGCATGATCGAAGCCTGCTTCGACAGCGAGGATTACCGCGAAGGCAGGCGCGCCTTCATGGAAAAGCGCAAGCCCAGTTTCAAGGGGAAATAGTCTCTGCCCGCTTGGATTTGCGCGCTGTTCGCGCCAAGCGGAGCGTGGGGATTTTTTCCAAGATCGTCGCTTGTGCGCGGACACGCCCTACCTCCGCGCGCAAGCGACGGTCCGCGCGGACGGGCCGCCGTCCGCGCAGAAAACACCAGTACGGCTAAACCCTGGCAGGCTGTTTCTGGACGGCCTAGCGGCAGACCAGCACCGGGATCTTGCTGTGGATCAGCACCTTGTGCGTTTCGCTGCCCAGCACCAGCGCGGATAGCCCGCGCCGTCCGTGCGAGGCCATTACGATCAGATCGCATTTTTTCTTCTTCGCCGCGTCGATGATGGCTTCGTAGGGGCTGTCGCTGACAGCGTGAAAAACCGCGCAAGGCACTTTCTCCACCTCGGCTTCGACTTCGATCGCGGACAGGTATTTGCGCGCCTGTTTCTGTGAGAGTTCGGCATGATCCTTGGGCGAGGGCACGCGCAGCGTATAGCCGTCGCCAAAATAGGCTGAACTGTTGTAATTGGGCGAGGCGTAAAAAGCCGTGACGTGGGCTCCCACTGCCTTGGCCAGCATGACCGCCTGTTTGGCCGCTTTGAGCGAAAGATTGGAGCCGTCGGTTGGAACGAGGATGTGTTTGAACATGCTGTCTCCTTTCGCATTGGTCGAGTTGCGCTTGCGTTAGCGCAGCCGAATCTGCCCGCTTTTCGGGTGAATTGGCTTCTGCGTCAGCTTAGGCCGCTGGCGCTTTGCCGGTTTGATCAAAATCAATGCGCGTCGCAATGTGGCGCCGCCGAGGCCGGGGCGGGTGAAACGAGCGCCTCTGAATCGGGAGATCTAATAGGGGCGCGCCCGCTTGTTCAACACCCTGCTAATCCTCGGTGCTGACGCTGCGGATGGTGACGCCGCCTGACTTCTCGTCGTGCTCGAGCTTGAGCAGTTTTCTCGCTTCAGCCTCGTCCAGCAGCTTGCCGAACGAGCGAAAGCCGTAGAACGCCTCGCTGAATCCGGGGTTGCGCCGCTTCAGCGCCTGCTTCACCATCGAGCCCCAGATCTTCTCCTCCTCGCCGCGCTCGGCGATGAGCGCCTCTATGGTTTCCATGACGATGTCCAGGGCTTCCTGCTTCTTGTCGTTTTCCTCCTGCGGCCGGGTCTTGGCGGGAGCGCCGACGGCGGCCTTGGGCGCGGACTTCTTGCGCGACTGTTTTTTCGCCTTTTCCCGCGCCAGGTCGTCGTAGTAGATGAACTCGTCGCAGTTGGCGATCAGAAGATCGGAGGTGGAGTTCTTCACGCCGACGCCGATCACGGTCTTGTTGTTCTCGCGCAGCTTGGACACCAGCGGCGAGAAATCGGAGTCGCCGCTGATGATGACGAAGGTGTCGACGTGCGATTTGGTGTAGCACAGGTCCAGCGCGTCGACCACCATGCGGATGTCGGCCGAGTTCTTGCCCGACTGGCGCACATGCGGGATCTCGATCAGCTCGAACGCGGCTTCGTGCATCGTCGCCTTGAACTCGCGGTAGCGTTCCCAGTCGCAGTAGGCTTTCTTGACCACGATGCTGCCTTTGAGCAGCAGCCGCTCCAGCACTTTGTTGATGTCGAATTTGTCGTACTTGGATTCGCGCACCCCGAGCGCGACGTTTTCGAAATCGCAGAACAGGGCCATGTTGATGTCGACTGCTGCGCTCATGTTGGTCTCCGTTTTTGCGCCAGAGGGGGATTATAGGCCCGCGCAAGGTGTATTCGCTCGCGCGCTTGGCATATAATTGGCACGCCACCCTGGCATTCCTACTTTATCAATCCGTCCTTCCGGAGGCAGCAACCATGAACCTCAAGCGCAAGGCAGTTGTTTCCCTGATGGGTTTGACCCTGGCGGTCGCCGCCGGCGCGGCCTGCGCCAAGCAGACGGTCAAGATCGTATTCATCGGACCGCTCACCGGCGGCGTATCCGCCAACGGCATCGGCGGGCGCAATTCCGCCGATCTGGCGGTGCGCCTCAGAAACGCGGACCCCAAGGCCAAATACAGCTACGAGCTGGTCAGCTACGACGACGAGTGCAAGCCCAACATCGCGGTGCAGGTGGCGACCAAGGCGGCCGCCGACAACACGATCATCGCCGGCGTGACGCATTATTGCTCGGTCACGGCGGTGGCGACGGTGGATACCTACCACAGGTTCGGCCTGCCGGTGGTCGTCTGGGGCGCGGTGCTGCCTTCGATCACCTACGGCAACAAGTTTGCCGAAGTCCATCGCGTCAATGGCACCATGATCAATCAGAACGAAGTCGCGGCGAAGTTCATGACCGGCATGAAATACAAGAGATGGGTGGTGATCCATGACACCACGGACTACGGCAAAGGCCATAACCAGTACTTCAGCGAGCATTTGAAGAAGAACGGCGGGCAGATCGTCGGCACCTTCGGCGTCACCGCCGATCAGCAGGACTTCACCACTGAACTCACCAAGGCAAAGGAACTCAAGCCCGATGTGATCTACTTCGGCGGCCTGACGCCGCTGGGCGTGCGCATCCGCTCGCAGATGGAGAAGCTCGGCATCAAGGCGGTATTCGAAGGCACCTCGGGCATCAAGTCGGATGCGTTCATCGAAGGCCTGGGCAAACAACTCGCCGAGGGCTCGCTCTCCTTCATCGAGGGTGCGCCGTGGGAGAAGCTGCCCGGCGGCCTCTACTTCACCGGAAAGTATGCGCTGCAGAAATACAACGAGCCGCCCGAGGCCTATGGCCCGTTCGCCTTCGCCGCGGCCAACCTGATCCTCGACGCCATCGAGAAAGTCGGCCCCAACCGCAAGAAAGTGACCGCCGAACTCGGCAAGACCAAGGATAGGGACTCGATTGTGGGCAAGATCACCTTCGATGACCACGGTCAGAACATCGTGCCGCTGATCACCAAGTATGTGGTGCAGGACGGCAAATGGGTGGTGTGGGAGGAGAGCGAGTACGGCGCGGGCAAGCGCAAGCTGAGCAAGTAGGGCGCAGCAGGGGAAGCGCAATGGTCGGCTTTGCGCGGACGAAACACCGTCCGCGCGGATCGCCGATCTTGTATTAGCACCCCGCGCTGTGTTTGATGTCAACCGTAACCGTGCCTTCTGTGCGGATGGCCTTGTCGTCCGCACAGAAGGCACGGTTGGCGCGCGCAGCGCGCAAGGTTTTTAGATCACTTTCATGACCCTCGGTCTGCTCAGTCAATACGTCTTCAACAGCCTGATGCTGGGCATGATCTACGCCATGGTGGCGGTCGGATTCACGCTGTTCTTCGGCGTGCTCGACGTGATCAAGTTCTCCCACGGCGATGTGCTGATGGTGGGCGCGTTCACCGGGCTTGCGACTTACCTCGGCCTCGATGCGATCGGCGTCGATTCGGCCCTGGTGCAGTTGCTGGTGATGACGCTGGTCGCGACGCTGTCGATGGCGCTTCTGGGCGCGCTGATCGCGAAATACCTGGTGCTGCCGCTGCGCCTCGCGCCGGCGCTCAATACCCTGCTGATCACGCTGATGCTGGGCACGGTGCTGCGCGAGGCGGTGCGCCTGTTCTATCCGCAGGGCTCCAACCCCAAGCCGTTTCCGCGCTTGCTGCCGACCGATTCCCTGAGTTTCGGCAGTTTCACCCTGCGCGCCGACAGCATGATCCTGCTGCTTGCGGGGCTGGCCGCCATCGTCGCGGTGCATCTGGTGATCAATCGCACCAAGCTCGGCCTGGCGATCCGCGCCGTGGCGCAGGACGCGGAAACGGCGCGCATCATGGGCATCAATTTCGAGTTCATTGTGCTGCTCACTTTCGCCATCGGCTCGGGCATGGCGGCGCTGGGCGGGCTGATGAACGGCCTGTACTACAACGAGATCAACTTCGGCATCGGCCTCTTGCTCGGCGTGATCGGCTTTTCCGCGGCGGTGGTCGGCGGACTGGGCAACATCTACGGCGCCATCCTCGGCGGGTTTCTCTTCTCCGCGCTGCAAAGCGCGGGCGCGGTGGCGCTGCCGGCCCTGTTCCCGGGCACCTCCACCGCCTACAAGGACGTGTTCGCGTTCGGCGTGGTGATCGTCTTCATGGCCTGGCGGCCCACCGGCCTCATCGCCGAGAAGAAAAGCGAGCGCGTATGAAGCGCCTGTTCGATCCCGCTTCGGCTGTTCCCGCGCTTGCCAGCATGGCCGGGGTCACCTTGTTCGCCGTGCTGTTTCTGCATGCGGAATCGCAGGAGGCGGTGATGGGGCTTACCCTGGGCGCAGTCGTCGCACTGTTGCTGCTTGCACGTTTCGGCTGGAACACGCTTGCGGCCGCCTCTTTCGCCGGACATGGCCGCACGGGGCAAGCCGCGGTGCTGACCGGGGTGCTGGTCGTCGCCGCCGTGTTCTACGACCAGCATTTTCCGCTATTGATGCTGGCCTCAGTGCTGCTCTACATCGTGGTCTGCCTGGGGCTGAATCTGCAGTTCGGCTATGCCGGCGTGGTCAATTTTGCCGGCGCGGCCTTCTTCGGCATCGGCTGCTACACCGCGGCGGTGCTGACCAGCCATACCGGGCTGCCGCACCTGGCGGTGGTGCTCGTCGGCGGGCTGATTGCGGCGGCCATAGGCTCGCTGTTGATCCTGCCGGTGCTGCGCACCCATGGCCATTATGCCGCGCTGGTCACCATCGCCTTCAGTATCCTGTTCCGCGTGTTTCTCGAGGTAAACGATACCCTCGGCGGCCCGCAGGGAATGAAAGTGCAGGGGATGGAAATCCTCGGCTGGAAGCTGAACGACAGCCTGCAGTTCGGCGAGATCGAGATTTCTTTCTTCGCCAACTATGTGTTGCTCGCGCTCGCGATGGCCGCGGTCGCCTTCATGCTGGTGCGGCGGCTGGAGCGCTCCTGGATCGGCCTCAATCTGGACGCGGTGCGGCTTGACGAGACGGCGGCGAGCTGCTTCGGCCTCGAC
>JBQMQE010000005.1:23556-30902 GCA_052172655.1 Burkholderiales bacterium | reverse complement strand
ACGAGACCGCCAGCGCCGCTTTCGGCATCGACGTGGCGCGCTGGAAAATCACCGCGTTCACGCTGGGCAATTTCCTCACCGGCCTGGCCGGTTCTGTATACGCGATGATGACCGGCTTCGTCGCGCCCAATGCTTTCACCTTCGGCGATTCCCTGATCCTGGTGTCCATCGTGATTCTGGGCGGACTTGGCAATCCCTGGGGACTGACGGTGGCGACGGCGATCGTGCTGATGCTGCCGGAGAAGCTGCAGTTCATCCAGGAATACCGCCTGCTGCTGTATGCAGCGCTGGTGATCCTGATCCTGCTGTTTCGCCCCGGCGGTCTGATGCCGCGCCAGGTGCGCAGCTATCTTCCGGGGTGGAAGCCATGAGCCCGACGGGCCGCCCCCACGGCCGCATCATTGATCTGGCCCTGGCGCGAAGCGCCAAGGTTGTCCAATGAGCACGCTGCTTTCCTGCGACGGCCTGTCAATGCGCTTCGGCGGCGTGGTGGCGCTGGATCGGCTCAGCCTTTCGGTCAACGCGGGCGAGATCCTCGGGCTGATCGGACCGAACGGTTCGGGCAAGACCACTTTTTTCAACGTGATCACCGGCATCTACCAGGCGAGCGAGGGCAAGGTGGACTACCTCGGGCACGACTTGGCGCGGATGCGCGCGCAGGAGATCTACCGCGCCGGGGTGACGCGCACCTTCCAGCGCTCGCGCCTGTGCCTGCCGCTGTCCATTTTCGACAACCTCATGATCGGCAACCATCGCCGGCTGAATCACGGCCTGTGGTTCAACCTCGTCCGGCGCGCGGCGTTCCGCGCCCAGTTCGAGGAACAATACGCGAAGGCGCGCGCGCTGGTGCGCACCTTCAGCGCCGCGCTCGCGGAGAAATTGTTCGAGGCGGCGGGCAGCGTCAACATGATAGACCGGCGCCGCATCGAAATCTGCCGCGCCCTGATCAGCGAGCCGACGCTGCTGCTGCTGGACGAACCGTCTGCGGGCATGACGCACGAGGAGACGCGCGAACTGATGGACGATATCCTGATCGTGCGCGAGCACATGCCGGGGCTGTCCATTATCATCATCGAGCACGAGATGAACGTGATCGAGCGCATCACCGAGCGCTGCATCGTGCTCAATTTCGGGCAGAAGATCTGCGAAGGCCCCTATGCCAAGGTCGCCGCCGACGCGCAGGTGCAGGAAGCTTACCTGGGGACGGCATGACCATGGCGAACCTGCTCAGCGTGGAGAACGTCTATGCCGGCTACGACAAGGCCGACGTGCTCGAGGACGTGTCGCTCGCGGTCGACGCGGGCAGCATCACCTGCATCCTCGGCTCCAATGGCTCGGGCAAGAGCACGCTGATCCGCGTGATTCTCGGCTTAACCAAGCCGCGCCGCGGCCGCGTGCTGTTCGGCGGCAAGGATCTCGCCGGCATGCCCACCCACCGCGTCATCAGTGCCGGCATCGCCTGCATACCCGAAGGGCGCAAGGTGTTCCCCAAGCTCTCGGTACTCGAGAACCTGCGCCTGGGCGCCTACCAGGAGAGCGACGCGGGCAAGATCGCCGGCCGCCTCGAACAGGTGTTCGGGATCTTCCCGCGCCTGGCGGAGCGTTCGGCGCAGCTTGCCGGCACCATGTCGGGCGGCGAGCAGGCGATGCTGTCGATCGGCCGCGGCATGATGGGCGAGCCCAGGCTGCTTTTGATCGACGAGCCCTCGCTCGGATTGTCGCCGCGGCTGGTGAAAGAGAATTTCAATGTCATCCGGCGCATCAACGAACTCGGCATCACCGTGCTGCTGGTGGAGCAGAATGTGCACCAGACCCTGGCGATCGCGCACCACGGCTACGTGCTGTCGCAGGGCAGGGTGGTGGCTTCGGGCACGGCCAGGGAACTCGCCGAGAACGCCGAAGTGCGCGCGGCGTACTTCGGTTGAGACCTGGAGCAGGCATGGCCGCGGATGAACCCGTTACCCGCCCGACCGTCATTTTCGACCTGGGCGGCGTGCTGGTCAGCGTCGATTTTTTTCTGGCCTGCGCGCGCTTCGCCGTGGACGGGAAAGTGCGGGCCGGGGCCGTACGCGACGCCATCTTCGACGGCAAGGAAAAAATCGCCTTCGATACCGGCCGCCTGAGCGCGCAGCAATTCGCAACGCACTTTTGCGGCTCCCTCGGCATGGGCCTGCCTTATACCGAGTTCGCCGAAATCTGGTGCGACATTTTTACGGAGAAACGCGAGGTCACCGGATTGCTCGATGAAATCGGCAAGCATGCGGACCTGATGCTGCTATCCAATACCGATCCCCTGCATCTCGACTACATACGCCACCACTTCGGCTTTCTCGCGAAGTTCGAGCGGCTGGTGCTTTCCTATGAAGTCGGTTACGCCAAGCCGGCGCCGCAGATCTTCGAGCGCGCGATCAGTTTGTGCGCTCCGGGGAGTAGGATGATCTATTTTGACGACGTGCCCGAGTTCGTCGACGCCGCGCGTGCCTGCGGTTTGCCGGCGGAGCAGTTTGTAAATGCGGTGAAGCTTAGATGCGATCTCGAGAGGTTTGGGCTGCTGTAGGCGCTGGTCTTGGTTCGCGGGCCGTCGCCGATGCCTGGATTGTGCGACACGATAGACAAAACGGATTGCTGGGGTTAGCCTGCGTATGCATAGGCTCCCGTGTAACTCGAACGGGGCAAATTGCTTGTTGAAAATTCAAAGGCATATCTCAATGCTGATCGAGCGGTTCTATGTCCCCCGATGTGGAAGCCAGTCAGTCCGGGCTACACGAAATCAACATGACCCGCCTAGGTCAATTCGTTGCCCTAACCGGAAAAAACGGCGCCGGGAAAAGCCGGCTGCTCTCAATTTTGGTTGGATACACGAGGACCAGGATAAAACATTTGCCGAATTTGCCGAGTATCCGACGAAACATAGCCGATTTAGCCAATGGGATAGAACAGCACCCGACCGACCAAAGAAGCCAGCAGTGGAAAACTCCACTAAAAGAGTATCAGCAATCTCTCGAGCAGACCACCAATCGAGTAATAGCGCCACTGGATCGGTCATTTTCTATCCTTCAATTCGTACCCAAGCAGCTAAATTTGCAGGATCCGAGGAACCTTAAGAAAGCTGAATTGCTCGGATTCTCCGAGAAAACTCGGCAACCAGGCGTAGTTGGAATTGAGCAAGGCTGCCTCGCGTATATCCAATCGGTTCAGGCCAAGTTCTACGAAGCCACCCATCCTCAAACGAATATCAGGGAAGATCGCCAGGGAGAAATCGCGGAAGATTATAAAGCCTTGCGTGAGTTGGTCTCCAATCTGCTAAAGAGCCAGATAACCCGCACGGAAGACGGGAATGCAACCGTATTTGGAAATTAACGCTGCAACTTTGTCACATCGACGTCAAAAAAGTGTTCAACTAACGCTGCAACTTGCCCACTTAGCCTTTGAACCGTCTGCATCAGATCGCGAGGTCTGTTTGGCCGCCATTCATTCGAGTTACGACGACGACAAAAAGCGCCTGTTTTCGAGTAGGGAAGACTTTTTTTCGACCATTGACGAACGTTCAGTCGATACGGTCGTAATGTGCAACGTGCTCCACGAGATTTCCCCGGCGGATTGGTTGTCTATTTTTAGCCCGGAATCATTGATCCTCCGATCGCTTAAAGACACCGGCCATGTTCTGATTGTGGAAGACGAACGTATCCCAACTGGCGAAAAAGCACATGATTTTGGTTTTTTAGTTTTTTCCACGCCGCACCTGAAATCGCTATTCGCAGTGAAGGAGGAGGATGTTCGCGATAGGCGTTTCCTCGTGAGCTCTAAGCGCGACGGTCGGCTACGGGGGCATCTAATCTCAAAGGAGCTGTTAAAGAGGATCACCAGCGAATCTCGCCAAAAGGCAATCGCGGAATTACGTGCCACGGCCCTCGACAAAATGAAAACGCTTCGTAACTCTGAGCCCAACTATCTAACAGGCCAGGAATATGGCTTCTGGACCCAGCAATTTGCCAACGCAGCCCTATTCCTTGAGCAAGCATGAGTCGCAACATACGGTACGCGCAACCGGTCCGGATGTAGGGTCGGAGTCGAGTTTAAATTCCACTCCGACCCTGTAATGGTCATCGGCCTCGCCATCGCCAAACGCGCGGTCGCGGAAGGCGCAGACATTGCCATCGCGGCGACGGCGACCAATTCACGGCGTCGGAGTCGGCATTAAATTGCACTCCGCCTCGGTTTTGTTAAATCCATTGCGCGGTGGTACCATTTCGCCATGATTGACTGGTCCTCTTGTGCAGCGGTGGAGCGCAACCCGGAACGCCTCAGCGGTGCTTGGGTATTCCGTGGTACCCGTGTGCCCGTGGCGGCGCTGTTTGAAAATCTTGAAGACGGTGCGCTGGTTTCCCAATTTGTGGAGTGGTTTCCCGGCGTGACGCTGGAGCAGGCTCGTACGGTCTTGGAGCACGCCGCGCGGAGCGCTTTGGCTCCCGTGTAAGTGCGCATACTTTTCGACCAGTGCACTCCCGTCCCGCTGCGGCGGTCGCTAATGCACCACGACGTGACGACCGCCTACGAGCGCAACTGGTCAAGCCTGAAGAACGGCGAGTTGCTCGACGCGGCCGAAAAGCAAGGCATAGAGGTGCTCGTTACGACGGACTCCAACCTGAAGTACCAACAGAACCTTAAGTCTCGGCGCATCGCCATCGTCGTGCTTTCCACGCCGAGCTGGCCGCGCGCCCAGCGCGCCCTTGCGCAGATTGTCGGCGCCGTTGACGCCGCGGCCGAAGGGAGCTACACGGAAGTTCAGATCCCGTGAGACATGTCGGCTAACTTAGGTGCTGCCGATGGACCGAAGGCGCCGTGGCGCAATGGACCAGTGATCGTGCCCCCTTGATTCCTTGATCCGCTACGATACTATAGCAAACCAGCAGCAACCGTTTTCGGGAGACAGTAATGACCCTAAAAGCCAAAACCCTGTTCATCACCGGCGCCTCCCGCGGCATCGGACTGGCGATCGCCAAACGCGCGGCCGCCGACGGCGCGAACATCGTGATCGCGGCGAAGACGACGCAGCCGAACCCGAAGCTGCCAGGCACGATTTACACCGCGGCGAAGGAGATCGAAGCCGCAGGCGGCCGGGCGCTGCCGCTGGCAGTGGACATCCGCGAGGAGGCGGCGGTGCTCGCCGCGGTGGCCAAGGCGGTGGAAACCTTCGGCGGCATCGACATCCTGGTCAACAACGCCAGCGCCATCAGCTTGACCGACACCGAGCACACGCCGATGAAGCGCTACGACCTGATGAACGGCATCAATGCGCGCGGCACCTATCTCGGCACCCAGGCCTGCCTGCCCGAGCTGAAGAAATCCGCCGCCGCGGGCCGCAACCCGCAGGTGCTGAACCTGTCGCCGCCGCTGTCGATGCAGCAGCGCTGGTTCGCGCCGCACACGGCCTACACCATGGCCAAGTACGGCATGAGCCTATGCACGCTCGGCCAGTCCGGCGAGTTCAGGAAATACGGCATCGGCGTCAACAGCCTGTGGCCGCGCACGGTCATCGCCACTGCCGCGCTGCAGATGATTCCGGGCGTGGACCTGAATATGTGCCGCAAGCCGGAGATTCTCGCCGACGCGGCGTATCTAATCCTTACCGGACCGAGTTCGAACAGCGGCAACTTCTACATCGACGACGAGCTGCTGGCGGCCCATGGGGTGACAGACCTGGACAAATATTCGGTCAAGCCGGGAACGAAGACCTTCATTCCGGATTTTTTCTTGGACTGAGGCGGGCGCTTGATGGACCGCGTCGCGCCGAAATCGAACGTCGGTCCGGCGCCATCGAAAAAAGACTGCACCGGCTACGCCCTTCCCGGGCTGCCCTCACATGAGTTGCATGTTGTTCTTGACCGACCTCACGCCGGCGATCCTGCGCGCGACTTCGACGACCTCGTTTATGGTGGACTGGGAGCGGACGATGCCGCTCAGTGTGACCACGCCCTTGAACGTATCGACCTTGATTTCGAACAGTTTCAGGGTCGGCCGGTCCAATATCGCCGCCTTCACTTTTGTCGTGATGACGGCGTCATCGACGTACTGTCCCGTGCTTTCCCTGGTCGGGGTTGCCGCGCAGCCGGCGACAATTGCCAGCGTGACGGCGAGGAAAACGGCGGAAGCACTTCCTTGCAGTAGTTTCATCGCATGACTCTCCATCGAGGACTGGATTAAAGCCAGGGTCACTCATTTTAGCGCAGCGCGGTCCGCTAGCCCCGGGCGCTGGCCGACGCGGCGCTTGAAGCCACCGCGTCCGCGAGCACCTGGCAGCCGAGGACGATGTCCTCGTCGCGGCTGTCCTCGGCGAAATCGTGACTGATGCCACCGATTGACGGAATGAACAGCATCGCCGCCGGCAGGCTCGCGGATATGATTCCCGCATCGTGGAACGCACCGCTCGGCAGGCGCATCCACTTGCCCGGCGCATGCTTCTCGGCCGCAGCCTCCAGGTGAGCGCGCAGGCCGTCGTCCATCTTCGTCGGCGGGATCGGCGCGCGCGCTGCGCTCGCTTCGATGTGCACGCCGCCGCGCGCGTTCATCTGGGTGACGATGCTCTCGGCGATCTTGGTGAAAGCCTCGAGCGGCGCCTGCGCGGCATCGCGGAACTGCAGGTCGAGTTCGGCGTAGCCAGGCACGATCGATGCCGCGTTCGGCTCGACCTTCAGCCGCCCCATGGTCCACACCGAGCGCTCGCCCGCGACCTCGGGAAATTCCTGGTTGATGCGGTGCGCGAGCTCGTAGAGCGCGGTCGAGGCGTCCCGGCGGCTTGCCATCATCGTCGTGCCGGCGTGGTTCTGCTGGCCGTGGAACGTGAAGCGGATGCCGCGCAGGCCGACGATCCCGGTAACCACGCCAATGCGGTTGCCGCTGTCCTCCAGCGTCGGTCCCTGCTCGATGTGCGCCTCGAAAAAACCCGCATAGCGCTCGCGCGAAATTCGCAGGCGCGGCGCATCCGCCAGTCCGGCCTGCTTAAGTGCGTCGGCTAGCGGCACGCCGTCCTTGTCCACCGCGCCCTGCTCCATCTCCGGCGTCAGCCCGCCGATCAGCGAGCGGCTGCCGAGGCAGCCTACAAACCGGGATTCCTCGTCCTGGAACGACACAATGTCCAGCGGCAGGTCGCGCGTGGCAGCGTCCGCGCCGAGCGCGCGCGCCAGTTCCAGCGCGTAGATGACGCCGAGCGCGCCATCGAGCCAGCCGCCTGTGGGCTGAGTGTCCGAATGCGATCCCACGAGCAGCGCCTTGCCGGCCTTGCGCGAGCGGCCGAGCACGTTGCCGACGCCGTCGATCGTCGCTTCCAGGCCCGCTTCCTCGTAGCG
>JBQMQE010000005.1:16600-23546 GCA_052172655.1 Burkholderiales bacterium | reverse complement strand
CCGCCAGCCAGCGGCGCGCTTCCATGTCCTTGGCGCTGAACGCAGGCCGCACCACGCCGATTCCCTGGGCGCCGATGCTGCGCAGCGTGCGCAGGTCGGAAAGCAGGCGTTCGGGGACGATGCGGGGCATAGTGCCGGTATTATACGAGAACAGCCGGACCTCCTTGTTCAACTGCGTTACGCCGAGCAAGAGGCTGCAGCCGTCGTAGCAGCCGCTCAGTCGGCCGGTCTGCGCAATGCGCAACGCTTCGAAATCGCGCGAACCTGTCTCGGCGCCGGCGCGGCGCATGCATCCGCTCGATCAAACCGGCGCAAGTCAGCTTTTGCGCGACGTCTTGGGAAAGAACTCCGCCATCACCGGCTCCGTGTTGCGGCTGCCGCATGCGGGGCATTCGTGCTTGGCCTCGTGTTCGCTCAGGTGCTCGACCCGCTCAAATTCGTGGCCGCAGTCGTTGCAACGGTACTCGTAGGTGGGCATACAAACCTCCTTCGTCCTCGAATCTCTTGAATGCTCAGATGAGCGGGCGGCGCTCCTCGTCCATCTGCGAACTGAACGCCATGTGGCGTGCGCCTTTCATCAGACCGATGAAGTCGCGCGTTTTCATGTGCACCAGCGTTTCATGGTCTCCCGCCTCGAAGTATGTCTCGGGCTGCTCCAGGTAGAAGAAATCGGCCTTCCCATGTCAATGTCGTCTACCTGTCAGCAAGTGACATGAAACAGTCCGATCACTTGCCCCTTTGCCTCGTTCCAGCGCCCGATGGCCTGCGGGGTAGGCGCAAGGCCGACCCTGACATCATGCTCGGCGAAATAGTCAGCCGCTTCGCGCGAGAGCTCGACCATGCCGTTTTGGCCAGATCCGATGATCAGCCGCTCGGCGCCCTTCTCGAACACGAATTCTGCCTCGGCGAGCGAAATGGTGTGGGAGGTGCCATAGACAGCCTTGGACAGCTTCTTCTTTCGCTTCACCACTTCGCCGTCAAGACGGATCAGGACGTCGTGTTCGATGCGCGCGCCGGCTATGGTGATGGAGCCGAATGTCGTGCCGTCGATCCTGGGTTTCATGGCGCCACCTTCGCCTGCGCGTCAGCGTTCGAGAGCGTGATTCAAGCCGGCGGCAGCCGTACCGAGCGTTCGCCGCAGAGCTCGCAGCTCGCGTGTATCGCGCCCGCTTCGCGCGCGAAGCCGCGGCGCATCGCCTGCACGATCCCGGCCGCCTCGCCGGCCAGCGCCTCGAGCATATTGTCCATGGAGATGATTCCGACCAGCCGCCGGTCGGGCGCGGCGACCAGGAGACGCCGCACGCCCTCGCTCTTCATCACCTCGATGGCTTCATCTATGCTTGCGCTGGAGGGGACCGTGACCAGACGCGTTGCAACGATCTGCCCTATCTTCCCCTCTCCCGGCGCCACGCCGCGCGCGATCGCCTCGACCACCAGGTCGCGGTCGGTGACGATGCCCACCGCCTGGGGGCCGCCGGGCGTTTCTTCGGTGACGAGTATCGAGCCGACGTGGCTTTCTCCCATCAGCGCCGCGCATTCCTGCAGCGTCCTGGAACGGTCGGCGGTGACGATGCCGTGCGTGCACATGCCTTCGATTTTCATGATCGCTCCTTGACGCGCGCTTCGCGCAGCAGCCGCAGCGCCTCTTCGTCCTCGACCTGCCGGAAGTCGCCGTAGAACTGACTGATCGCCTCGAAGTCGCTGGGCGTCAGCAGGCATTCGAGGCGGCTGCACAGCGAACGCAACTTCTCGACCGTGTCCGGCGGCGCCACCGGGACCGCCACGATGAGCTCGTGCGGCTTGTGCGCATTGAGCACATGCAGCGCGGCGACCATGGTCGACCCGGTTGCGATGCCGTCGTCGGTGACGATCACCGATCGTCCCGTCACGCCGGCCGGCGGCTTCACCGCGCGAAACAGCTTGCCGCGCCGCCCGATCTCGGCGAGCTGGTGGTCCCGCTCCCGGCGCAGGTACTCCTCGGTCACGCCCGGCACTTCGCGCGCAAACCCGTTGAGATATACCTCGCCGTCCTCGCCGATGGCGCCGATGGCGAGCTCGGGCTGATGGGGTGCGCGCAGCTTGCGCGAGAGCACCACGTCGAGTTCCGCCTCGAGCTCGCGCGCGAGAACCGCCGCGGTCACCACGCCTCCCCGCGGAATGCCGAGAACCAGCGGATCCTTCAGCGCCGTGGACTTCAGGCGCTGCGCCATCCGCAGCGCCGCGTCTTCACGATTCCTGAACATAAGCCACTTCCGATCGAGATGCGCGCCGGATCGATGCACACGACAGCCCAGGCAGGCTGAAGGTCCAATCCAAAAAAAAGTATGAGCCGGCGCCGGGCCGGCATGTTGACGAAGATCATACGCGGCGTCCACGCCAGCGCAGACCTGCCTTTGCCAAACGCGGTCCAGACCGGCATCGGCCGCAGCGGCAAGCGGCTTGCGTCCCCAAGCCGACTCTGGTCTACGCCTATAGCGGGGCACGCGCAGACTGGATACACTTCGAGCATGAGCATGTACGACCTTCCTGCTGTCCTGCGCAGTGCCAAATTCGACTACGTTCTGGCCGGGGGCCTGGCGCTGCCAGGACGTGGTGGCTAATCCGTCCCGGACTGCCGGCAGCGACCGATGAAAATACTGGAATACATCGGACTCGACACCACCCGTGTCAAGGCCAACTATCGCAAGGTCGCCGACGCCATCGCTCGTGGGGACTTTCGCGCAGCGCAGGTGAAGAAGCTGGCCAATCTCCGCCATGGGAAGTTCTACCGCGCCAAGCTCGACGATGCCGACCGCCTGCTGTTTTCCCTGGTCCGGCATGGGGACGAAGTCTGCGCCCTGATGCTGGAAGTGATCGCCAATCACGATTACGACAAGTCGCGCTTCCTGCGTGGCGCGGCCATCGATGAAACCAGGATTGCGGATATCGATGCGGCGGAAGCCATCGACGAGGCGCAGCCGCTGCGCTATCTGCACCCGGAGCGCAGCGCGATTCATCTGCTCGACAAACCGATCTCCTTCGACGATACGCAGGAGGCGGTCTACTGCCTTCCGCCACCGCTGATCGTGGTGGGCGGCGCCGGCAGCGGCAAGACGGCGTTGACCCTGGAAAAGCTCAAGCATGAACAAGGCGAGGTGCTCTACGTCACCCACTCCGCCTATCTCGCCCAAAGTGCGCGCGACATTTACTTTGCCAACGGCTTTGAACGAGACGGCCAGGAGGCGGTGTTTCTTTCCTACCGGGAGTTCGTCGAATCGATCCGCGTTCCGGCCGGTCGGGAAGCCGTTTGGCGCGACTTTGCGCTCTGGTTTGCGCGGATGCGGCAGGCGTTCAAGGAGTTCGACGCGCACCAGGCGTTCGAGGAGATCCGCGGCGTGCTTGCCGCCGGCGCCGGCGGTGTCTTGTCGCGCGATGACTATCGGGCGCTCGGCGTGCGACTATCCATTTTCCCGGAAAACCAGCGCGACAAACTCTACGACCTGTTCGAGCGCTACCGCGCCTGGCTCATCGAGGCGAAACTGTACGACCTCAACCTCGTTGCGCAGGAGTGGCAGTCGCTGGCGGCGCCACGCTACGACTTTGTCGTCATCGACGAAGTGCAGGACATTACGACCGTGCAACTGGCGCTGGTGCTGAAGACCCTCAAACACGCCGGCAACTTCCTGCTCTGCGGCGATTCGAACCAAATCGTGCATCCCAACTTCTTCTCCTGGAGCCGGGTAAAAAGCCTGTTCTGGCAGGATCCGCAATTGGGCGAAAGGCAGGAGCTGCGGGTGCTCAGCGCCAATTTCCGCAACGGACTGGAGGCAACACGCGTCGCCAACCAACTGCTGAAGATCAAGCAGCGGCGCTTCGGCTCGATCGACCGCGAGAGCAACTTTCTGGTACAGGCGATAGGGCGTGAAGAAGGGCGGGTCGCGCTGATGCCGGACAAGGACGCCACGAAGCGCGAACTCGACCAGAAAATTCGCCAGTCCACCCGGTTCGCGGTGCTGGTCATGCGCGACGAGGACAAGGCCGAGGCGAAAAAGCATTTCACAACGCCCTTGCTGTTTTCCATCCATGAAGCCAAGGGGCTGGAATACGAGAACATCGTCCTCTACCGCTTTGTTTCGGATCACCGCGCCGAGTTCAGCGACATCGTTGAAGGCGTCGTCAAGGCGGATCTCGCTATCGATACGCTGGATTACCGGCGCGCCAGGGACAAGAGCGACAAGTCGCTGGAGATATACAAGTTCTTCGTCAACGCCCTCTACGTCGCGCTGACGCGCGCCATCAGCAACCTGTACGTGATCGAATCGGACACCGCGCATCCGCTATTCGGCCTGCTCGGTATGAGCGTCGGCGCGGTCGAGGTGGAGGCGAAGCAATCGACCCTGGAAGACTGGCAGAAAGAAGCGCGCAAGCTCGAACTGCAAGGCAAACAGGAGCAGGCCGAAGCGATCCGGCGCACCATACTCAGGCAAACCCCGGTGCCGTGGCCGGTGTTCGACGAGGCGAAGATGCGGGAACTCCTCGTCAAGGTGTTTCGCGAACAGGCGCCGGGCGGCAAGATGAAACAGCAGCTCTACGAATACGCCACCTGTTTCGATGAGCCGATGCTTGCGGCGTGGCTGGAGAAGGAGGCGAAGTTCGACGCGGCGAGAAGCTTCCAGCAGCAAATCAGGACGCTCGGGCGCAAATCCTATGTTCCCTACTTCGGTAATCGCATCAAGGACATCCTGCGGCAGTGTGATGTGCACGGCATCGAGCACCGCCTGCCGATGAACCAGACGCCGCTGATGGCGGCGGCAGCAGCGGGCAATGTGGCGCTGGTGGAAGCTTTGCTCGCGCGCGGGGCGGACCGGGAAGCGGTCGATCATTACGGCGGCAATGCCCTGCACTGGGCTTTGCGCGAGGCCTTTCGCGACCCGCAATTCGCGCGCGGCCCTTTTGCCGCGCTCTACGAATTGCTCGCGCCCGCGAGCATCGACGTCAATACTGGCGACAGGCTGGTGCGCATCGACCGGCATTTGTCCGAATACTTTCTGTTCCAGACCCTGTGGACGCTGTTCAAGTCGCGCTTCACCCACTGGCAGCGCCGGGCCTACGGCGCATTCGAGACCGCGGCAATTCTTGAAGCCTGGAAGCACCTTCCCGCCAATGTGGTGCGCAGCGAGCGCAACCGGCGCGCGCATCTTTCCAGCGTGCTTTCGCGCAACGAGATCGAGCGCGACTATGCTTACAATCGGGCGCTGTTCATGCGCGTCGCCCAAGGCTGGTATCAATTCAATCCGAAGCTTCTGGTGCGCCGCCGGCAGGGCGACGAGGAGCACTGGATGCCGATTTACGCGGCGCTCAATCTGCCGCTGATCAACGAGTTTTCGCAGGAAGACGGCTGGGAAAGCGTCGGGGACCAGATCGCCAATTACCTGGAACTGGCGGGAATGCCAGAGCGCACGATACCGATCGCGGCCGAACGCGCGCTCGCGCGCGAGGAGGCGTTGGCGCGCGAACGGGAAAAGCGTGAGGCCGAAGCGCGCGCCGCTCTCGAACGCCTGCGCGAACAGCCGGCCGAAGGCCAGCGCTACCAGCCGGAGGCCAAGCCGAAATGGGGCACGGCGGAGGCCAGACGCCTGGAAATCGAGCGGCTGCGACGGGCAATCGAGGAGCGCAAGAAGCGCTGACGGCCGTGCATACGACAAACTGCACGCCCCGCCGCCAGGCGCCGGGGGGCGCTAATGGATGCATGGGCGAGCGCGGCCGTTTGCTTTCGGCCCGCCGGGTTTGGGTGACGCGCCTGTTGTCGGCGTTAGTCGCCTTGAGTTTCAGCGCCGCCGCGGCCGCCCAAGGTTACCTGGGCCGGCTGCTGGACGATTTCAACGAGGTGAAGGCGCTGAGCCAGCGCAAGCAGCGCTTCGAATTGGAGAACGACGTCTTTTTCAAGACCGACCGCAACTACACCGACGGCGTGCGCTACGGCTACAAATATCTGGGGCTGAGGCAATATCGCAAGAGCCCGGACGCCGCCGAAGGCTTCCTGCCCGGCTTCAACCTCGATCCGGTGAGCTCGCAGGAGTGCGCGGACGGGAAGTTGTGCTATCACAAGAGCTACACGTTTTATCTGGGCCACAGCATGTATACGCCGAGCGATATCAAGCTGACGGCCGATCAGATTCCGCCGGACGACCGGCCGTACGCGGCCTGGGTGTATTTTGGCTTCTACCGCGAACTGTTCGCCAGCGATGGTCGCTACTGGCGCTACGGCCTGGACTTGGGCTGCATCGGACCCTGCGCACACGGCGAGCAACTGCAGACCTTCATCCACCGCAACATCACCCATTCCCCGCGACCGCAGGGCTGGAGCGCGCAGATACATAACGAGCCCGGCGTGGTGTTCCGCTACGAGTACGTGCCGGGTTCATGGCAGCCTTTGCCTTACCTCGATCTGACGCCGCATTTTCAGTTCGGCGCGGGCAATATCCAGATCTATGCGGGAACCGGCGTCACGCTGCGTTTGGGTAAATTCCGCAGCAATTACCTTACCCAATGGCACAGCAATCACCCGTTGGAGGCGCTGGCTGCGGCGGAGGGCGTGAAATCGGATGCCGGCTGGCAGATGTGGCAGCGCAGGGACGAATTCGATCTGTACTGGTTCGCGCGCCTGCACGGCGACGCCGTCGCATACAACGCTCTGCAGCAGGGCGGCATGTTCAACCGAACAAGCCCGTATATAGGGAACGCGCGGCCGTTCATCGTCGAGGGGGAGAGCGGGGTGGCCCTGCACCATAGCGATTTCTCCATGAGCTTCAGCCTGGTACGGCGCAATTACACCGATGTGCTGCGTCTCTGGAATCCGCGCAGCGATAAATTCGGGCGCCTGGTGCTCGAGTGGGCATTCTGACACGCCCGAGGAATTCGCCATTTGCCGGCGTTTTGCGACTATCGGTTTCCCGCAGAGGTGTCG
>JBQMQE010000005.1:0-16590 GCA_052172655.1 Burkholderiales bacterium | reverse complement strand
TGATACAGCAGCGGATGGAGCGGCCGGCCCGAGGCGTTTGCTCGCGCGCCGGATCTCCGGGCCGTCGGGGCTGGATGCAAGCGAAAAGCCGAGCGCGCGCATGAAATGCAGCATGGGCTCATTGCTCGAGAGGATGTCGCCCACCATGGTTTCGATTCCAGCCGCGGCGGCGCTGTCGATCAAATTGAGCATCAGCGCGCGGCCGATGCCGCGGTGCTGCCAGGCATCGGCCACCGCGAGCGCGAATTCGCAGGTTTTGTCGTCGTCGCGCCGCACGTAGCGCGCGACGCCAATCTGCACTTCCCGGTCCTCCAGCATCAGCGTGGCGATCAGCGCCATGTCGCGCGCATAGTCGATGTGGGTGACTTGTCTCAGGCGCTCGGGCGAAGTGTACGAGCCTGCGCTGAACAGGCGGTTGTAGCGGGTTGCGGCGGACCAGCCCTGGACGAATTCGGTCTCGATATCGAGATCCTCCGGCCGCATCGGCCGGATGCTGATCGCTTGGCCGTAGACCGGCGAATACGAGGACGTCAGGTTCGCCAGGTAGTCGCTTTCCGACTTGGAGGTCATGGCGAAACGAGGAATGCCTTCCCTCCGGCTCCTACATATTCGGATAATTCGGTCCGCCGCCGCCCTCGGGCACGACCCAGTTGATGTTCTGCGTCGGGTCCTTGATGTCGCAGGTCTTGCAGTGCACGCAGTTCGCCGCGTTGATCTGCAGCCGGTCGCTGCCATCGTCGTTCTTGACGAATTCGTATACGCCCGCCGGGCAATAGCGCTGCTCCGGGCCGGCGTACAGCGCAAGGTTGACGTTCACCGGGACGGCGGCATCCTTGAGCGTCAGGTGGCAGAGCTGGTTTTCCTCGTGGTTGACGTTGGACAGGTAAAGCGAGGACAGCTTGTCGAACGTGAGGACGCCGTCCGGCTTGGGATAGTCGATCGGTTTGCACTCGGCGGCTTTTTTCAGCGCGCTGTGGTCATCGTGGTTGTGCAGGGTCCAGGGTGCCTTGCCCTGGAACACGAAAGTATCGACCGCCGAGTAGGCGAGCCCGCCCCACAGGCCCCAACGGAACGACGGGCGGATGTTGCGCACCCGGTACAACTCGTCCCAGATCCAGGTGCCGCGCACCATTTTCGAATAGCTCTTGACCTCCTGCCTTCCCTCCTGCGCCAGCGCTTCGTACACGGCTTCGGCCGCGGTCATGCCCGATTTCATCGCGGTGTGGATGCCCTTGATCTTGGCGTTATTGAGGAAGCCGGCGGTATCGCCGATGAGCACACCGCCGGGGAAGCTGAGTTTCGGCAGCGATTGGAATCCGCCTTCGCTGATCGCGCGTGCGCCGTAGGAAATGCGCCGCCCCTCCTCGAAGTAGCCGCGGATCGCCGGGTGCGTCTTGAAGCGCTGGAATTCCTCGAACGGGCTCATCCACGGGTTCTGGTAATCGAGGCCGACGACGAAACCGACCGCCACCTGGTTGTTCTCCAGATGATAGATAAACGATCCGCCGTAGGTCTTGCTGTCCACCGGCCAGCCGGTGGTGTGCACGATCAGGCCCGGCTGATGGCGCTCGGGCTTCACTTCCCACAATTCCTTGATGCCGATACCGTAGGCCTGCGGGTCCGCGCTCTCGCGCAAGTTGAATTTCTGCATCAGCGTCTTGGTCAGGGAGCCGCGGCAGCCTTCGGCGAAGATCGTCTGCTTCGCGTGCAACTCCATCCCGACCTGATAGTTCTCGGTGTGTTTGCCGTCCTTGCCTACGCCGAGGTCGCCGGTGGCCACGCCCTTGACCGAGCCGTCCTCGTGGTAGAGCACTTCGGCCGCGGCGAAGCCCGGATAGATCTCCACGCCCAGGCCCTCGGCCTGCTGGCCGAGCCAGCGGCACAGATTGCCCAGGCTGATGATGTAATTGCCGTGGTTGTGCATCGTCGGCGGCGTCGGCAGCTTGATCGCGCGCTTTTCGGTGAGAAACAGAAAGCGGTCTTCGCCGGCGGGCGTATTCAGCGGCGCGCCCAGCGCTTTCCAGTCAGGCAGAAGCTCGTCCAGCGCGCGCGGTTCGAGCACCGCGCCGGAAAGAATGTGGGCGCCGATCTCGGAGCCTTTTTCGATCAGGCAGACATTGATCTCGCGGCCTTTTTCCGCGGCAAGCTGTTTCAGGCGGATGGCGCAGGCCAGCCCCGAAGGCCCGCCGCCAACGACCACCACATCGTATTCCATCGCTTCGCGTTGCATGTCACCCCCGGTCGTTTTGGTCGCGGATATGCGCGTCGAGCGGCGCGGCGACGCCGCTTCCGCTGCAACAGGCGTATTTGACGGTGCCTATTCAAGCTGAGGGGAATTATAATGCTAGTCCTCGTTTTGCGGCACCGTTACCACACCCGCCCAGGAGCGCAGGCAGCACCATTCCAATCGGAAGACGATCATGTCAATCGAAAAGCCGCTGTGGGAACCGAGCCAGGCGCGCATCGCCGGCGCCAACGTGACAGCTTTCGCGCGCGCCGCAATCCGCGAATGGGGGCTGAAATTCAACACCTATCCGGGCTTCTATCGCTGGACGGTGGATCAGCCCGAGCAATTCTGGCAGTCGCTGTGGCAGTACGCCGGGGTGAAGGGGACGCGCGGCGAGCGCGTGCTGCTGCGCGGCGAGCAAATGCCCGGCGCGCAATGGTTTCCCGATGCGCGCCTTAATTTCGCCGAGAACCTGCTGCGGCGGCGCGATCGCGCGGACGCGATGGTGTTCTGGGGCGAGGACAAGGTCGAGCAGCGCCTGTCGCACGCGCAGGTCTATGCCGAGGTGTCGCGCTTGGCGCAGGCGCTGCGCGCGGCCGGGGTGCAGGCCGGGGACCGCGTCGTCGGCTACCTGCCGAACCTGCCGCAGACCATCATGGCGATGCTGGCCGCCGCCAGCATCGGCGCCATCTGGTCGTCCTGCTCCCCCGATTTCGGCGTGCAGGGCGTGCTCGACCGCTTCGGCCAGATCGAGCCCAAGGTTCTGTTCGTCGCGGACGGCTATTGGTACAACGGCAAAGCCGTCGCGGCCCTGGAAAAGGTCGCCGACATCGCGCGGCGCCTGCCCGCGCTTGCGCGCGTGGTCGTGGTGCCCTATCTCGGCGAGAGCGCGAACCTATCCGGCGTGCCGAATGCCGTGCGCATGGCCGATTTCATCGCGCCTTACGCCGGCCGTGACATCGAGTTCGCGCGATTGCCGTTCGACCACCCGCTCTACATCATGTATTCCTCGGGCACCACCGGCGTGCCCAAGTGCATCGTGCACGGCGCGGGCGGCACGCTGTTGCAGCATTTGAAGGAACACCAACTGCATTCTGACGTCAAGCCGGGCGACCGGCTGTTCTACTTCACCACCTGCGGCTGGATGATGTGGAACTGGCTCGCCTCGGGCCTGGCCTCGGGGGCGACGCTGCTCTTGTACGACGGTTCGCCCTTCATCCGCCGCGGGGCGATCCTGTTCGAATTCGCCGAGACCGAGGGCATGACCCAGCTCGGCACTTCGGCCAAGTTCATCGACGCCATCTGCAAGATCAACCTCAGGCCGCGCAAGACGCATGATCTGGCCAAGCTGCGCGCGATCCTCTCGACCGGCTCGCCGCTGGCGCCGGAGAGCTTCGATTACGTCTATCGCGATATCAAGGCCGACCTGTGCCTGTCGTCGATTTCCGGCGGCACCGACATCATTTCGTGTTTCGTGCTCGGTAGCCCCGTATTGCCGGTGTATCGCGGCGAGATCCAGTGCCGCGGCCTCGGCATGAAGGTGGAGGTATATGACGAGCAGGGCAAGCCGGTGTACGGGCAGAAGGGCGAGCTCGTCTGCAGCCGGCCGTTCCCGTCGATGCCGATCGGATTCTGGAACGATCCGGGCGGGAAACGCTATCACGAAGCGTATTTCGCCAAATATGCAGGCGTCTGGTGCCATGGCGATTACGTCGAGCTGACCGAGCGCGGCGGCATGATCATCTACGGACGCTCGGACGCGGTGCTCAATCCCGGCGGCGTGCGCATCGGCACCGCCGAAATCTACCGCCAGGTTGAGCAGTTGGACGAAGTGCTGGAGTCGCTGGTGATCGGCCAGGACTGGAACAAGGACGTGAGAGTGGTGCTGTTCGTCAAACTGCGCGAGGAGCTGACGCTGGACGACGCGCTGATCGAGAAAATCAAGAACCGGATACGCGCCAATACCACGCCGCGCCATGTGCCGGCGAAGGTGCTGCAGGTGGCGGACATACCGCGCACCAAGAGCGGCAAGATCGTCGAGCTGGCGGTGCGCAACGTGGTGCACGGCGAGGCGGTGAAAAACGCCGAGGCGCTGGCCAATCCGGAAGCGCTGGCGCACTACGCGAATCGGGCGGAGCTGCTGAGCTAAGAACGCGGTGCCAGATCCGGCTCGCCGCAACGGCGCAGGATTTCGGCGCGCGCGGCGTCGCGCAGCGCCACCGCGGCGTTCCAGTCGCTGCCCTGCGGCGCGAGCGGCGCGGCGACGGTGACGACGATGGCGCCGCGGCGCGCGAACCAGCCGCCGTCGCGCAGCACCGAGCGCGTGCCGCGCAGGGTGACCGGCAGCAGCGGCACGCCCGTTTGCGCCGCGACGACGAAGGCGCCCATGCGAAACGGCAACAGGCCCGCGCTGCGGGTGAATGTGCCTTCGGCGAAAAAGATGGGCGCGCGTCCGGCGCGCACCGACGCGGCCAGGCGCGACGCATCCTCCGCGCCCTGTTTGATGTCGGCGCGCTCGACGAAATCGGTGCCGATGGCGCCAAGATACAGGCGCGGCAGCAGCGAGTCTCGCAACTCGCGCTTCGCGGCGAACGTATAGCCGCGTTCGCGCAGCGCGGCGACGAGTATCAATCCGTCTATGTAGCTGGCATGGTTGACGGCCATCACGAACGCGCCGGCGGCCGGGATGTGCTCCAGCCCCTGCACCACCAGCGGCAGACGGCACAGGCGCAAAAAAGTATTGGCCATGACACGGCTGAATCGCCAGCCGCGCGCGGGATTGCGCGGCAGCAGCGCAGCCGCCGCCAAGGTCGGCACGGCGAGGAGAAAGAAGCATAAGCAGACCCAGGCCGAATACGCCAGGCCCGAGAGCGCGCGCAATTGCCGCCGCAGCTCCGGAAGCAGGCTCGCGCGTGCAAGGCGCGCGAGTTGCAGCCACGTCGGTGCCGGCTTGCCGCTGCTGCCGCCGCTCTCGTAGTACTCGCGGCTGGCCGCGCGCCGGATCTTGCCGCTGGAAGTTTTCAGCACCGTGTGCGGCGGCGCAAGCACGATATCGTCCGCCGGCAGGCCGATCAGGTCGACGGCGCGCTCGTTGATGTTGCGGCGCAGTGTTCCCAGCGCATCGGCGCCGGTTTCGCGCGTTTCCGCGAGCACGATCACGCGCTCGGTGCCGCTGGCCGGATCGATGCTGCCGAACACCGCGACGCAGCCTTTGCGTATGCCGGGCAGCGTGCCTACAGCCTGCTCCAGTTCGTAAGGGTAGAGATTGCGCCCGCCGCGGATGATGACGTCTTTGGCGCGGCCGCTGAGATAGAGTTCGCCCTCGGCGAGATAGGCGAGATCGCCCGTGTCCAGCCATTCACCGGCGAATAACTTTTTCGTCTGCTCCGGATTGCGGTAATAGCCGCTGGTCGCGGACGGCCCCTTGAATTGAAGGCGGCCTTCTTGGCGGTCGGCCAGTTCCACGCCGACCGCGTCGACCACGCGCAGATAATGCGCGGGCAGGACCTGGCCGCAGCCGGGGATTGCGAGCGCATTCGTATCCCCCGGGACAGCCGGCCGCGCGCGACCCCGGTCCTGAAACGCCGCGCGCTCGATCCGGTCGATGCGATAGCGCGTGCCGGGCGCGGGGAAGGCGAGCCCGACCGAAGCTTCGGCCAGCCCGTAGACCGGCTGCAGCGCGTGCGCGCAGAGACCATAGCGCGCAAAGCGTTGCCCGAATGCGGCGAGCGTGTCCGGACTCACGGGCTCGGCGCCGTTGAAAGCGTAGCGCCAGCAGGAAAGGTCCAGGCCCTCGAGTTCGGCGTCGTCGATGCGCTTGAGGCAAAGCTCATAGGAAAAATTGGGACCGCCCGAGAGGGTGCCGCGGTGGCGGTGAATCGCCCACAACCAGCGGCTCGGGTGCGACAAGAACGCGAGCGGCGACATCAGCACAGTGGGAAAGCCGAGGTAAAGTGCGGCGAACCAGGCGCCGATCAGACCCATGTCGTGGTACAGCGGCAGCCAGCTCACGAACACGTCGTTCGCGCTCGCCTGCACCGCCTCGCCCATGGCGCGGATATTGGCGACGAGGTTGGCGTGCGTGAGCACCACGCCTTTGGGATTGCCGGTGCTGCCCGAGGTGTATTGCAGAAAAGCGATGTCGCCGGGGTTTGCCGGCAAGGACGTGAATGCCGCATCGCCGCCGGCCAGATCGTCCGGCATCAGCACCTGCCGCAGTGATGCGACTTGCGCGCGCAGCAGCAGCGCCACGGTTTTCGCTTGCGGGATGGTGATCAGCATCGCCGCGCGGCAGTTGTCGAGAATGCCGACGTGGCGCCGCAAATGCTCTTCGATCTGCGCCGGCCGCGCCGGCGGATACAAGGGCACCGGAATGCCGCCCGCCATCAGAGCGCCGAAGAAGCTGAACAGGTAGTCGCGGCCGGTGGGCAGCATGATGGCTACGGTCTGGCCCGGCTGCAGGCCGTGTGCGGCGAGTCGGCTGGCGTATGCCGCGGCACCGCCGAGGATGGCGGTATAGGAGAGTTCCTCTTCACCGCCTTCGGTGTAGAGATGAACCTGCAGCCGCTGCGGATGCCGCTCTGCGTGCCAGGCCAGCGCATCGGTCAACGTCTCCGCCGTGCACGCGAGCTCAGCCGGTTCCGACTGCACCAGGCTGCGGATGCCTTTTTCCGGCTCGGCGCGGCGCAGGCCCTGGCTGCCGTGCACCAGGCGCAGCAGGTCGCGTGGGGTTTCGGCCGCGTACAGCGCGTGTTCGGGCAGGCTTACGTCGAAGGCGCGCTCGACCCTGAGCACGAGTTCGACCCGCGCCAGGCTGTCCAGGCCCAGGTCGCGCTCGAGCGAACTGTCCAGCGCCACGTTCACCGCCTGGCCGTGGCGCGTGTCGCGCACCATCTGTTCGATCACGCCGATCAGCGTTTCGGCGCTCGCCGTGGCTTCGGTTTCAGTATGATCCATGCGCTGGGGTGTGGTTGGTCGGATGCTATGATAGCCTCTAACAATACAGGCTCGCCATGTGGGATTCGATCTGGATCAACGCGCATCTGGCCACGTTGCGCGCGGGGAAGTACGGCGTGATCAAACGGGCCGCGTTGGCGGTGGCTCAAGGCAGGATCGCCTGGATCGGCGCGCGCGCCGAGTTGCCGGGCGATCCGGCGCAACTCGCGCGTGAGGTGCACGACTGCGAAGGCCGCTGGATCACGCCCGGCCTGATCGACTGCCATACGCATCTTGTCTACGCCGGCAATCGCGCGCGCGAGTTCGAGCTGCGCCTGCAGGGCGCGAACGACGCGGAGATCGACCGTGCCGGCTGCGGCATCGCATCCACGCTATGCGAAACGCGCGACGCCTCGGAGATGGAACTGATCCGCAGCGCCTCTGCGCGCCTGAAACACCTGATGGACGAAGGCGTGACCACGGTCGAAATCAAGTCCGGTTACGGACTGGACGCGGCGACCGAGATGAAGATGTTGCGCGTGGCGCGTCTGCTGGGCGCATCCGGGGCGGTCACGGTAAAAACCAGTTTTCTCGCTGCGCATGCGCTGTCGCCGGAATATCAGGGCAGGGCGGACGCCTATGTCGAGCTGGTATGCGCCGAGCTGCTGCCGGCGGTAGCGGCAGCCGGGCTCGCCGATGCGGTGGACGCGGTTTGCGACAGCGCCGTTTTTTCGCCGCAGCAGACGCGGCGCTTATTCGAGGCCGCTGCGGCCCTGCACCTGCCGGTGAAACTGCACGCGGACCAGTTTTCCGACTCGAACGGCGCGGCGCTCGCGGCGTGCTACGGCGCGCTCTGCGCGGATCACCTGGAATACACCAACGAAGACGGTGTGCGCGCGCTGGCGGCAGCGGGCACGGTCGCGGTGCTCCTGCCAGGGACATCTTATTTCCTGCGCCAGAAACAATCGCCCCCGGTCGGCTTGCTGCGCAGCTACGGCGTTCCGATCGCGCTTGCCAGCGACTGCAATCCGGGCTCGTCGCCGTCGAGCTCGATCCTGCTGATGCTCAACCTGGCCTGTACCCTGTTCGGCCTCACGCCGGAAGAAGCGCTGGCCGGCATCACCTGCCATGCCGCGCGGGCGCTGGGCCTCGGCGCGACCCAGGGCACGCTGGAAGTGGGCAAGGACGCGGATTTCGCGCTGTGGGATATCGAGGAGCCGGCGCAACTGGCGTATGCCCTCGGCGCCAATCCATGCGCCGGGGTGGTGAAGCGCGGACAGCCGGTGCGGCATACGGATTAATTCGCCGGTGTAGGGATCAATAGTGCAGCGTCCCGGTGGGACTGCTTCGCCTATTGCGCCCGACCGAGTTTCGTGGGAATTTCATTGAGTGCCCCTCGCTTTTGCTGTAACATTTGTCATCCCAGCTCTCGATTCTGAGATGACCAAGTATGTTTTCGTTACCGGCGGTGTAGTTTCCTCTCTTGGGAAGGGGATCGCTGCCGCCTCTCTCGCCGCCATCCTCGAATCGCGCGGCATCAAAGTCACCAACATCAAGCTGGATCCGTACATCAACGTCGATCCGGGGACGATGAGTCCGTTTCAGCACGGCGAGGTGTTCGTCACCGAGGACGGCGCGGAGACCGATCTCGATCTGGGGCACTACGAGCGCTTCAGTTCGACACGAATGAGAAAGAGCAACAATTTCACCACCGGACAGATCTACGAGTCCGTGATCAAGAAGGAGCGCCGCGGCGAATATCTGGGCCGCACGGTGCAGGTGATCCCGCATATCACCGACGAGATCAAGGCTTTCATCGCGCGCGGTGCGCAGGGCGCGGAGGTCGCGATCGTCGAAATCGGCGGCACGGTGGGCGACATCGAATCCCTGCCCTTCCTCGAGGCCATCCGGCAGATGGGTCTGGAATTGGGGCGGGACAACGTCTGCTACATCCACCTGACCCTGGTGCCCTACATCGCCTCGGCCGGCGAAATCAAGACCAAGCCGACGCAGCACTCGGTGAAGGAGCTGCGCGAGATCGGCATCCAGGCCGACGCGCTGTTGTGCCGCTCCGACCGTCCCATCCCGGACGAAGAGCGCAAGAAGATTGCGCTGTTCACCAATGTGACCGCGAATGCGGTGATCTCGGTGTGGGATGCAGATTCGATCTACAAGATTCCCTATATGCTGCATCAGCAGATGCTGGACGAGATCGTCTGCCACAAGCTGCGCCTGCTGGCGCGACCTGCCGACCTTAGATCGTGGAAGCGCCTGATCGAGGCGCTGGAGCACCCGCTGCACCAGATCACCATCGCCATGGTCGGCAAGTACGTAGACCTCACCGATTCCTACAAATCGCTCAACGAAGCCCTGTTGCACGCCGGCATCCACACGCGTTCCAAGGTCAAGATCCAATATGTCGATTCTGAAATCATCGAGACTGAAGGCACGGGCTGCCTCGCCGGTGCGGACGCCATCCTGGTGCCGGGCGGCTTCGGCGCCCGCGGCGTCGAGGGCAAGATCAAGGCGATCCAGTACGCGCGCGAGAACAAAGTGCCTTACCTCGGCATATGCCTGGGCATGCAGCTAGCGGTGATCGAGTACGCACGGCACAAGGCGGGCCTCGCCCAGGCCAACAGCACCGAGTTCGATGCGGACACGCCGCAGCCGGTGGTGGCACTGATCACCGAATGGCTGGATCGGGAGGGCAAGGTGGAGCGCCGCGACAGCAGCTCCGACCTGGGCGGCACCATGCGCCTGGGCTCTCAGCCCGCCGACATTGTTCCCGGCACCCAGGTGCAGCGGATTTATCAGGGCGACCTGGTCAACGAGCGCCACCGCCACCGCTACGAGGTCAACAATTACTATCTGCCCCGGCTCGAGGCCGCCGGCCTGCAGGTGGCGGCACGCACCAAGGTCGAAGCGCTGTGCGAACTGATCGAGTTGCCCACCGAGGGCCAGGATGCGCATCCCTGGTTCATCGGCTGCCAATTTCACCCCGAGTTCAGCTCCGCGCCGCGCACCGGACATCCGCTGTTCAAGGCCTTCGTCGAAGCCGCGCTCGCGTATCAGGCGAGGAAAGCCGGCGCCGCCCAGGGCGCTCAGTCTGTAGCGGTATGAGCCTAGGAGCAGGGGCCCCGCGAAGCGGGGATGCGAGCAGGGCGAATGCCGCAGGCCGCCGACAGTGCGGTGAGCGTTCTTGCGATAACGGGACGGAGGCGGTGGCATGAAGCTGTGCGGCTTCGAGGTCGGCCTCGATCAGCCGATATTCCTGATTGCCGGTCCCTGCGTCATCGAATCGAAACAGCTTGCGTTGGATACCGCCGGCAGGCTCAAGGAAATCTGCGCCGAACTGGGCGTGCCTTTCATCTACAAGTCCTCCTACGACAAGGCCAACCGCAGCTCGGGCAAGTCGTTTCGCGGCCCGGGCGTGGACGAGGGCCTGAAAATTCTCGCTGAGGTGAAGCAACAAATCGGCGTGCCGGTGCTGACCGACGTGCACGAGATCGGGCAAATCGAGGCGGCGGCCGCGGTGGTGGACGTGCTGCAGACCCCCGCCTTCCTTTGCCGCCAGACCGACTTCATCAATGCCGTGGCCAGCGCCGGCAAGCCGGTGAACATCAAGAAAGGCCAGTTTCTCGCTCCCGCAGACATGAAGAATGTCGTCGCCAAGGCGCGCGCTGCCAGCGGCGCGGACAATATCCTGGTGTGCGAGCGCGGCGCGAGCTTCGGCTACAACAATCTGGTCTCGGACATGCGCTCGCTCGCGATCATGCGCGAGACTGGCTGCCCGGTGGTGTTCGACGCCACCCATTCGGTGCAACTGCCAGGGGGGCAGGGCACGGTGAGCGGCGGGCAGCGTGAATTCGTGCCGGTGTTGGCGCGCGCCGCAGTGGCCGCCGGCGTGTCCGGATTGTTCATGGAGACCCACCCCGATCCAGATCAGGCCCTATCCGACGGCCCCAACGCCTGGCCGCTGGCGCGGATGAAGGCGTTGCTGGTTACGCTTAAGGCGCTGGACGACGTCGTCAAGAAACACGGCTTTGCGGAACAGGCACTTTGACAGGATGCGGATGTACGGCGGTAAAATTTAACGCGTGAACTTGGCACAAGGATAAGAACATGAGCTCAATAGTCGATGTGGTAGCGAGAGAGATACTGGATTCGCGCGGCAATCCGACGGTGGAAGCCGACGTGCTGCTGGAGTCCGGCGTGATGGGGCGCGCCGCGGTGCCCTCGGGCGCCTCGACCGGCACGCGCGAAGCCATTGAGCTGCGCGACGGCGACAAGCTGCGCTATCAGGGCAAGGGCGTGCTGCACGCGGTGGAGCATGTCAATACCGAAATTTCCGAAGCCATCATGGGCCTCGATGCCACCGAGCAGAGTTTCATCGACAAGATACTGATCGATCTGGACGGCACCGACAACAAGTCGCGCCTGGGCGCGAACGCCATGCTGGCGGTGTCCATGGCCGTGGCCAAGGCCGCCGCGGACGAATGCGGCCTGCCCCTGTACCGCTACTTCGGCGGCGCCGGCGCGATGCAAATGCCGGTACCGCAGATGAACATCATCAACGGCGGTGCGCACGCCAACAACAGCCTCGACATGCAGGAGTTCATGATCGTTCCGGTCGGCGCGCAAAGCTTCCGCGACGCCTTGCGCTGCGGCGCCGAGGTATTTCATGCATTGAAAGCACTGCTGCAGAAGCGCGGCATGCCCACCACGGTAGGCGACGAGGGCGGCTTCGCGCCCAATCTGCCCAGCCACGAAGCTGCGCTGCAGCTTTGCATGGAGGCGATCGACAAGGCCGGATACCAGGCCGGCCAGGACGTGCTGCTCGCCCTGGATTGCGCCAGTTCCGAATTCTTTAAGGACGGGCGCTACGTGCTCGAGTCGGAGAAGCTGCAGTTGTCCTCGGGCCAGTTTACCGACTACCTCGCGGCCCTGGCCGACAAGTACCCCATCATCAGCATCGAGGATGGGATGGCGGAGAACGACTGGGACGGCTGGAAAATCCTCACCGAGCGCCTGGGCAAAAAGATCCAGTTGGTCGGCGACGACATTTTCGTAACCAATACCAAGATCCTGCGCGAAGGCATCGCCGAGGGCGTGGCCAATTCCATCCTGATCAAGGTCAACCAGATCGGCACGCTAACCGA
This sequence comes from Burkholderiales bacterium, assembly GCA_052172655.1. Lineage (GTDB taxonomy): Bacteria > Pseudomonadota > Gammaproteobacteria > Burkholderiales > SG8-39 > 2-12-FULL-64-23. The sequence goes on along the minus strand of JBQMQE010000005.1, from coordinate 4,269 downwards.
AACCTTCGCGGCCATAGAAATGGCGAAGCGTGCGGGCTATACGGCGGTAATTTCCCACCGCTCAGGCGAAACCGAGGACACCATCATCGCCGACATCGCCGTGGGCGCAAATGCGCTGCAGATCAAGACCGGGTCGCTTTCCCGCTCGGACCGCGTCGCCAAGTACAACCAACTGCTGCGCATCGAAGAGGATCTCGGCGACACCGTCGGCTACCCCGGCAGGGACGCGTTCTACCAATTGCGCTAGGCGGTCGAAGCCACGACGCATCGATGCGCACCCTATCCATCGTCTTCGCCACGCTGATCATATTGCTGCAGTACCCACTGTGGCTGGGCAAGGGCGGCTGGTTGCGCGTGTGGGAGATCGATCGCCAGGTCACGGCGCAGAAAGACAGCAACGCCAGACTGCGCGTGCGCAACGCCGCCATGGACGCCGAGGTGCGCGACCTGAAGCAGGGCTACGACGCCATCGAGGAACGCGCCCGCTACGAGCTGGGCATGATCAAGCAGGACGAGATTTTCTTCCAGATCCTGGAAAAACCGCCGGCCGCCGCGCCGGCCGGGGCTGCGCCGAAGCACTAGACGGCTGGCGCAGTCGATTCATTGCCGGGCATGCGAGATGGGCGGATAATCCTGACGGTTAGAGGAGATACGGTCATGAATAGCCGAAACGAACAGGCCCTCCTGGATAAGCTGAAGCAGCTTCCGCCCGAACGCGTGGCGGAGGTGGAAGATTTCGTCGACTTCCTGCGTGCGCGCGGCGACGCGCAGCAGTTGGTCCATGCCGCCGCCAAGGCCGCCGAACTCGCGTTCAAGAAGGTTTGGGACAATCCTGACGATGCCGCCTACGACCGGCTATAGCTTCGGCGATGTGGTGTTGGTGCCATTCCCTTTCACCAATCAAGCCGGCACCAAGAAACGTCCCGCAGTCATCATCAGTGGCGCCGCCTATAACGCCGCGCAACGCGATCTCATCATCATGGCGGTCACGAGCCAGTTGAGGCCCTCGGGCGCGCTCGGCGAGGCGCAGGTCGCCGAATGGCAGGCCGCAGGCCTGATCAAGCCTTCCGCCATCAAGCCCGTCATCACCACGATCGAGCAGGCGCTAGTGCTGCGACGCCTTGGCCAGCTTACAACCGAAGATCAGCAGACGCTCAGAAACGCCGTCGCCAAGATCCTCGGCTAAGTGAGCAACGTTCGCAAATGCCTTTAGCGCGCTGGTTGACACCGGCGACTGGCGGCAGTGAATGGGGTTTGCTCCATGCCCAAGCCCATATTGCAGAAGATTGCCAAGGGAGGAAAGTCCGATGAAGCTGACTCGGCAGCAAATCGAGGAGTTTGACCGCGAGGGCTATCTGTTCTTTCCCGGCTTGTTCAAGCCGGAGGAGATCAAGGTGCTCACCGACGAAGTCCCGAGGCTGTACGCGCAGCGCCGGCCGGAGAACGTGCGCGAAAAAGGCAGCGACGCGGTGCGCACCAACTTTGCCGCGCATATGTACAGCTATCCCTACGCCAAGCTCGCGCGGCATCCGCGCATGGTCGAGCCGGTGCAGCAGATCTTCGGCGACGAGCTGTACATGCACCAGTTCAAGATCAACGGCAAGATGGCCTTCGACGGCGACGTGTGGCAGTGGCACCAGGACTACGGCACCTGGAAGAACGACGACCTGATGCCCGAGGCGAAGGCGATGAACGTCGCCATCTTCCTCGACGAAGTGACCGAGTTCAACGGCCCGCTGATGTTCATCCCGGGCAGCCACAGGCTCGGTGTCATCGACGCGGCGCACGACACCGCGACCACCAGCTATCCGCTTTGGACCATAGACCACGACACCATTTCGAAGTTGGTGGCGCGCGGCGGCATCGTCGCCCCTAAGGGCCCGGCGGGCTCGATGATCATGTTCCACTCCTGCCTGGTGCATGCGTCGACCTCCAATCTTTCACCGTGGAACCGCGTCAGCGTGTATTTGAGTTTGTGCGCGGTGTCCAACCACATCCGCCGCTTCAAGCGCCCCGAATACATCGCGCACCGCGACTTCACGCCGATCCGGTGTCTGCCCGACGATTGCCTGCTCAAGGACTACGAGGTCGCGCTGCCGTGGAAGGACGGGACGCCGGAAGAGGCGCTCAAGCCGGCGATTGCGGCGTGAGTACTTTTGATCGTCGAACGATGGAGGCAAGCCGGGGCTGGCCTTTTTGGCTCTCAGGTAAACCATTCCGGTACGTGGTCTATAGTGTTAGTGCTTGGTGCGAATGCTAATGTGCATCTGATTCGGCAGCCGGGGTTTTCGAGCTGCGTTTCGAAAACCGATGGCGATTCAGAAAGTTGACCTGTTTTTTGCCACCTATCACGGACGCCGGTGCGGCGATAAGTTCATAACGCCTTGATTCCAGGGGCGGTTGACGGCAGCAGGGCGCGTGAGATCATGTGATAAATTGCAGTTCTTCGATTCATTAGAAGTTAGGTTGTTCATTCAAGGAGATGCTATGGCCGCCGAAAAACAAACGAAACCAATCGCAGGCGAGCAGGTACTTCTCACCTCCGACAACGGCGTTCTGACGCTTACCAACTACCGCGTAAAGTACGACGCAAAAGGAACCGGTGCGTCAAAGTTTGTCAGTATTTCCCTGGACGCTGTCTCATCTTGTGGCCTCGTCACTCGTACCAGGCCCATTTTGCTTGTCCTCGCTGCTATTGGCGCAATTGCTGCCTTCGTTCAGCCCGAGAGCGCGGCCCGTTACGGTCTATTGCTCATTGCGCTGTGTCTGGCTGGGGCGTACTTTCTGACACGGTCTGGCGTCATTACGGTCAGCTCCAATGGCGGTGAAGGAATTGCGGTTCCAGCCAAAGGCATGAGTCGCGACCTCATTCTTGGTTTTCTCGAGGCGGTAATGGATGCGAAACTGCAATTCATCGGAAAGAAGGCTTCCTAGTGCGCACAACACAACCTAACTTTTCGCCGCACGCGGACGCGCGTGAAGCATCGCGCCTTGGTCATGCATCGTGCGCGCGCGCCGGTGGGCTCGGACGTTAGAGCCCACAGGGGACGCCAAATGATGCGAAAAATTCTTGTGTATGGCCATGGGGACAAATCGGCGAGTGGCTTCGAGACACCTCAAGCTCTCGTCGAATATTTGGCCGGCGGCATATTTCGCGATGAAGATGGGCGGTACAGATACAGTCAGTCGAAGGCGGCAGACGTGATCCTCCTTGCACGAGATGGTTCCGCGTTCGGCCACGTCGAAACTGACGAGGCTGTCCCGCCAACTCGCGCAGACCGTGAAGCATATCCTCCGGTCAGGAAGGTATATCTCGTGCGAAAGTCCGTGCTCTACGCAGAACCGGTGCGTTTAGCGTCACTCGGCGTATCAAACTACCAGTTCGGAAAGTACATCGATGAGAATCAGTTCGCCGAAGTGCTGAAATTGGCGGGCGAAACGCGTAGCGTCACACGAGACGGTGGTGGGCTCTAACCCCGCAGCGCGGCCGGCCGCGCGGGAAGCGCCGCACTTCGCTTCTACATCGCAGCCGCGCGCCGCTGGCTGCGAACGTTAGCCGTCATCAGGGTACCCGCCTGTGCGTGCAAACGATCTAAGTAGTAGACTCTCGTTCATCCAGAAAGGAGTGCCGTATGACAACACTTGTCGAAGAACTGTCGCAGAAGGCGCGCACCCTTAGCCCTGAGGATCGAGCACGCCTCGCTGAAGACCTCCTCGCTTCGTTGGAGGATGGATCGGAGTCGGACTCAGAAGTCGAGGCCGCCTGGGAGCACGAAATCCGACAGCGTGTTGAAGAGGTCAAGAGTGGAACCGCCAAGCTCGTTCCCGCAGAGGATGTCTACGCCGAAACCCGCCGCATCTATCAGAAGTGAGGGCTATCCGCTACCACGACGAGGCGCGTCTCGAACTGGTACACGAAGTCAGCTACTACACCGCAGTCAACGCCCCACTTGGCGAGCGCTTCGACAAGGCTATCCAATCGGCAGCAAAGCGCGCGGCCGAGTTTCCCGATCTAGGGTCGCCATACTTCCATGGAACTCGTAGAGTGTTTCCCAAGAAGTTCAAGTTCTCCGTCGTGTATATGACGCACGAGCAAGAAGTCTTCATCCTCGCCATAGCACCATTCAGGCGAAAGCCAGGCTATTGGCGCTTACGCAAGAATGACGGCTAACTATTTGCTGCACCGGACGCGCTGCAGCGCGCCGGTGAGCATGACGTGTGTGCCGGGCATGGCACGTTACTTCGTAGGTGAAAGTCCTATGGCCAGGT
>JBQMQE010000004.1:0-54732 GCA_052172655.1 Burkholderiales bacterium | reverse complement strand
GCGATCACCACGCGCGCGCCTTCGCTCAAAAAACGCAGTGCGGTGTCCCGGCCGATGCCGTTGGCGCCGCCGGTGATCACCGCGACTTTGCCCGCCAGTTTGCCCATTCGACCGTCTACCCCCGTACAGCGAGCACGCGCGGCTCACGCCGGCTATTTCTTAACCAGCGGGCACCTGCTTTTGGCGAGCGGCAGCAGGGCCTGATCGGCTGGAATGGTCGCTTTCAGCTTGTAATAATCCCAGGGATACTTCGATTCGGACGGCTGCTTGACTTCGAACAGATAATATTCCTTCGCCATCCGGCCGTCCTCGCGAATATGGCCGTTCTTGACGAACATGTCGTTGATCGGCGTTGCCTTCATCTTTGCCATGACCGTCGCGGTGTCGTCGGTGCCGGTCGCCCGAACGGCTTTGAGGTAGTGCGTGATCGAGGAGTAGGTTCCCGCCTGGATCATATTGGGCATCTTTTTCATTTTCTCGAAGTAGCGCCGCGACCATTTGCGGGTCTCGTCGTTCATGTCCCAGTAGAACGACTCGGTGAGCAGCATGCCCTTGGTGACGTTCAGTCCCAGCGCATGCACGTCGTTGATGAACACCAGCAGTCCGGCCAGCTGCTGATTCTTGGTCAAGCCGAACTCATTGGCCGACTTGATCGCGTTGACCGTGTCGCCGCCGGCATTCGCCAGGGCCACCACCTTCGCCTTGGATGCCTGTGCCTGAAGAATGAACGACGAGAAATCCGAGGCGTTCAACGGATGGCGTGCCGAACCCACGACCTTGCCGCCCTCCGCTGTGATTATGTTCGTGGTGTCCTGCTCCAGGGAGTGGCCGAAGGCGTAGTCGGCGGTAATGAAGAACCAGGTGTTCCCGCCGCCCTTCAGCACGCCGCGGCCGGTGCCCACCGCCAGCGCGTAGGTGTCCCAGGCATAGTGCACGCTAATCGGCGTGCAGGCCTCGTTGGTCAGGCGGCTCGAGCCGGGTCCGCTCAGCATGACGATCTTGTTTTTCTGCTTCGCCACATCGACCACAGCCAGCGCGGTGGCGGAGGCTGCGACATCGGCGATCATGTCAAGTTTTTGGGTGTCGATCCACTCTCGCGCCTTGTTGGCGGCGATGTCCGCCTTGTTCTGGTGATCGGCGTAGAGGAGCTCGATCGGCTTGCCCAGCACCTTGCCGCCGAAATCCTCGATTGCCATGCGTGCCGCCTCGACCGAACCCGCGCCGGTCACGTCCGCGTACAAGCTGCTCATATCGAGCAGCAGGCCGATTTTCACCACGTCGTCCGAAATTTTCGCGGGGCCAGCGGGTGCCTGCGCCAGCGCGCCGGCGGGAAAGACGCTCGCGGCAATGGCCGCAGCAAGCGAGAGCGCCAGGGCAGCCTTTTTCACCGAATTCCTCCCTCGACCCGGACCGGTCGAAACGCACCGATTCGGAAGGACGTATCTTGCGGACCTAACTTTCGCGACAGACATGGCCATTCTCCTTCTCCTTTGTAGTAAATGCCGCTTAAAGATGCATACCTCCGTCTACCAATAGCGTGCAACCGGTAATGTAGCGCGCTTTCTCCGACACCAGAAACGCGACCGCCTCGGCTACGTCTTCGGCTTCGCCGAATCGCCGCAACGGCACGCGGCGCTTTTGCCGGTCCCAGATTTCCTGTCCATATAGCTGCTCCTGCAACTTGGCGCCGAGTCCGGCATTGATGATCCCGGGCGCCACGCAGTTGGCGCGGATGCCGTTACGCCCTTCTTCTTTGGCGAGCGCCCGGGTCAGAGCCTCTATGCCGGCTTTGGGAACGCTCGACAAAGCGTCCCCGACGGGGAAAGTATAGTTTGCGTACGTAACGACGCTGACGAAGGTGCCGTATCGCTGTGCGCGGAATATCGGGAGAAATTCCTGGACGATGTTAATGAATCCCATCAGCTCGGTTTCGATGACGCCGCGCCATTCCTGTTCGCTGGCGTCGGCCACGCGCGGCTGGGCGATATCGACGCCCGAAGCAAACACCACGCCGCCTATGCTCCCTGCCGCATGCATCACGGAATCGCGCAACCGGGAGATGGATGCGCGGTCGGTCACATCCATTTGGCCTATTCCTATGCTGGTTCCGGTGGGAAGACGTTCCGCGACTTGCGCGGCGGCGCGCTGGCCGGAGCGGTAGGTTATGAAGACCTTGCGCTGCTCGTCGGCCAGGCATCGACACACCGCCTGCCCGAGTCCGCCGCTGCCACCCACGACCACCACGGTCTGGCCTGCTGCACCGCTGACCGCGGGCTTTCCGTCTGCGCTTGCGTGCGTTTTCATTTGGGCGTTGCTCCGTCCAGGTATTTTCCGGGTCCGCCCTCGAGTCTAAACGCAGCCGCGTTGCGCCGCAATTCGGCCTTCTGCACTTTGCCCGAGGCAGTCTTGGGCAGCGTATCGACTATGCGGATGTCTTTCGGCAGCTTGAACCCGGCCAGCTGTCCTCTGGCGAATTCCAGCAGCGACTCGGGAGTGGCGCTGCATCCCCTGCGCAACACCACTGCGGCTGCAAGTGACTCTCCCCATAGGGCGTCGGGTACGCCGAACACGGCGACTTCGGCGATGCTGGGATGGGCGCTGAGCACTTCCTCGCTCTCGCGCGGAAAAATGTTCACCCCTCCGCTGATCACCATGTCTTTCTTTCGATCGACTACATATACATAGCCGTGCTCGTCGAGCTTGCCCAAATCGCCCGTCCGCAGCCATCCGTCGACGACGGTCCTGGCGGTTTCCTCAGGCCGCCGCCAGTACCCCTTCATCACATTGTCACCCTGGACGATGATCTCGCCCACCTCGCCAGCTGCGACCGCGGAGCCGTCGTCCCGGATCACTTTGAGTTTCACGCCATGCAAGCCCCGGCCTATGGAACCGGGAACCGTCAGATGCTCGGCCGGATGCAGAACCGAAGAATGCGAGGTGGATTCCGTCAGTCCATAGGCGTGAATCAGCTTGTCGTTGCCGAAAGCCGCGATCGCCTCGCGCAGCCGGGTACCGGTGATCGCCGCCGCGCCATAGGAAATCAAGCGCAGGGAGCGCAGGTCGTATTCGCGCAAGCGCGGATGGTCCAGAATCTGGTAAAGCATCGTCGGCACCGCAAAGAAATAGGTGACCGCTTCCGACTGAATCTGCTCCAGCGTTGCCGTGACGTCGAAATTCTCGTTCAACACGGTGCATGCGCCGTAGGCCAGATGCACCAGGCTGTGAACGAATGCCGCGTGGTACATGGGGCTCAATTGCAGATTGACGCTGTCGCGCGTCGGCTGAATCTCTGCGCCGACGTGCTCCAGGTCTGAAACATAGTTGTGATGCGACAGCACCACTCCCTTGGGAGAGGATGTCGTGCCGCTCGTGTATAGAATCGCCGCGTCGTCCCCGGGTGCGGGGCGGAATTCGGGAGCTGCCCCCGAGCCGGTACCGCGCCAGCTCGCGTAATCCGGGTGCGGCCCGATGTCTGGTTCGAGAAGCACCACGCGCGTCACCGACGGCACGCTCGCGACGATCTGATGGATGGACGCCTCGAAGCTCGCGGAGGCCACCAGCAATCCAGGCTCGCAGTCCTGCAGCAGGCGGGCATGCTCTTTCGGGTGCAGGCGCGTATTCAGCGGTACGGCGACGGCTCCGGCCGCGGTGACGCCGAAAAAAAGCTCGAGAAACTCCGGACAATTTTTCAGCAGCAATGCCACGCGGTCTCCGCGGCGCATCCCCTCGCGCCGCAGGGCATGGGCGACCGCGCCTGCGCCCTGGCGCAGATCCGCGAAGGACAGCCTCCGCCCTCCCGCAATCACGCTCGTCCTTTCGGGGACGATCAGGGGATTGTCGAACAGCACGTCGCTAAGCGTAAGCCAGCTCATCCACCGGTCCTCATGGCCTTCGAGCTATCTGCCTCAAGACGACCACCGCCTAATTCCCCGCGTAGCGCTTCAGTGCTTCGCGAGAAATGATGATTTTCATGATTTCGCTCGTGCCGGCGCCGATTTCATGATGTTTTGCGTCGCGAAAAAAACGCGCCACCTTGTTGTCTTCCATATATCCATGACCTCCCATGATCTGCACCGCGTCCGCGGCCGCCTGGACCGCCATCTGCGAGGAGTACAATTTGAGGATCGCGGCCTCGCGCGTGATCTTCTCGCCACGGTCGACAGCCCGCAGCAAGCGGTACAGCATCGTGCGCGAGAGTTCGATTCCGGATTCCATGGCCGCGATCTTTTCCTGGATCAACTGATATTGCGCGATGAATTTGCCGAACACTTCGCGCTGCAGCGCATAGGCGGCGGACAGGTCCAGACACGCCAGGGCGATTCCGATCGTCGATGCCCCCTCCAGCACGCGTTCGACATCGAGCGCGTTGAACAGGTAGTGAAATCCCTGGCCGATTTCGCCCAGGACTTGAGTCGCGGGAACCCGCGCGTCCGACAGAAACACTTCTCCGGTGGGCGAACTCTTCATGCCGAGCTTGTCGAATGGCTTTCCTGTCGCCAAGCCGGGTGTCCCGCGTTCGAGGATAAACCAGGTTCCGCCATCGACCTGCCGCTCCTGGCCGCTCGTGCGCGCCAGCACGAGGATGAAGTCCGCGATTGGAGCGTTGGTGATGAACGTCTTTGCGCCGTTGAGCACATACTCGCCGCCCTGGGCGCGCCCGGTGGTGCGCGCGCCCAGGGCATTTGAACCGCCCTTGGTTTCGGTGATCGCCATCGCACCGATTTTCTCGCCGCAGAGCACGGGCACGAGATACTTCAGTTTCTGCTCATGCGTGCCGTGCTTGTTCACCGCACGGGCAAACAGGACGATATCGGCAAACAGGGTGATGTCGAAGCCCGCATTGACGCGCGCGGTTTCCTCGCTGATGATGGCGCGCGTAGCGATGGATGCGCCGCTACCGCCGTATTGCTCCGGAAAAAACGAGCCCAGCAGGCCGAGCTGCCCCATTTTCAGTATCAAATCGCGCGGAGGCTGCCCGGCGCTTTCCATCGCGGCGCACTGAGGCTCCACCTCCTTGTTCATGAAGCGGCGGACCGAATCCTGCAATGTCAGCTCTTCTTCCGTCAGCAATGAGGCGAGGGTCGCTTGCCGGGGCATGATCGAATCCTCAGGGCGCGTGGCGGCGCGATAAGCGGCTCATGCCTGCGGAGCCAGGGCAAACAGTTTGCGCAGGCGCCCGAGGTCTGGCGGCATCAGCCGCTCGCCCCAGCCGACCCGGCTGGTCTCGGGAACAGCAAGTTTACGTTGAAGATCGGAGCGAAGTTCCGCGGTCTTGAGTCCGACCGTCAGACAATCGAAAATGGGGGCGCCGTACTCCGGGACCCGGGAAAGGCCGGCCGCGGTCGCCATGACGCTCATCCCGGCGCTGCCGATGACAATGGAATTGGCTCCGGCCTCGACCAGAGCCTTGGCATGTGCGGCGATTTCCCGCGCCATTTCCTGCGGCTGGGTAAATCCCTTGGTAAATGCTTCGCTCGAGGGCGTGGCGATACGCCGCACGCCGGCGAAGCGGCTGCTCAGTCCGTAGGCCGAGACCATCATCTCGCAGTACTCCGACCATGACCGGTCGGCAGTGGTGACTATTCCGACCTTGTGACCATAGGCGCAGGCAAGATGCAGCGCCGCTTCCATCGGGCCGACGACGGGTATGGATACCAGCGTGCGCGCTTCGGCTACCCCGGTGTCGCCCGAGCAAGCAACCATGACCGCGTCCGCCCCCTCCGCCTCCGCCTTGAGCATTTCCTCGGCGACATCGATCTTGTTGAGCAGGCTCGGATAGGCGAAAACGGTATCGGTGGCGCGCTTCAAGTGCTGCACAAAACGATGCGATATGGTCGTGCCTTCGGCCTTTGCCTTTTCGAAATTCGCCGTGATCATCGGGGTGTAAGACCCCGAGTATTTCTCGGCGTTGACATGGACGACGCAGATTTTCATGAACATTTCCTCATTGATGATGGTTTCGCCGAATCTCCGGGCTGCGAGGCTCAGCGCCCCTGGAACTTGGGCGGTCTCTTTTCCGCGAATGCCCGGATTCCTTCTTTGACGTCCGCAGTCTTGAACAGGTCGGCAAAAAGGGCTGCTTCCAGCCGAAGTGCGTCCGAGGCCGACATGCGCATGCCCAGGTTCACGGCACGCTTGGCCTGGGATACGGCAAGCGGGGCGCATTGCGCGATCTCGCGCACGATGCCCAACGCTGCCTCTAACGCCCCACCAGGTGCGACGACCTCGTCGACCAGGCCGATCTGCAGCGCCCGGGCGGCGGAAATGCGCTGCCCGGTGAACAGCATGCGCTTCGCCTGTCCAAGCGGCACCAGCCGCGGCAGGTTCTGGGTGCCGCCCGCCCCCGGAATCAAGCCCAGCCTGACTTCCGGCTGGCCAAAGCTCGCCGTCTCGTCGGCAACGCGTATGTCGCACGCCATCATGAGTTCGCAGCCGCCGCCCAGGGCATATCCATTCACTGCCGCGATTACAGGCAGGGGGTGGTCTTGAATCGCCGCCTGCATGGCCTGTATCCGCAACGCATAGATCTCGGCGCTGCGCGAGTCGAGTTCGGTGAAGTAAGCGATATCGCCGCCGGCCACGAAATAAGCCCCGCGCCCGGTAATCACGACTCCTCTCACCCCGGCGTGTCCGTCGATGCTCGCGAGCGCATCCAGGATCTCGTCGGAGACCTGGGGATGCAGGGCATTGGCGGGCGGATTGTCTATCGTAATGACCGCCGCCTCGGACTGGAAAGCAAGACTGATCCTGGAGTAACTCATAGCGCCGATCACCTATTCTGCCCCGGTCCGGACCGCGCCGGCGTGAACTGTCGCCCGCCGATACAGAAAACGAACGGTCGTCCGTATTTTTATTGATTTACTATTGGGTGTCAAGCATAATTGCCCGGTGGCGCCGGGAGTTGCAGGGGTGCCGGGCCACTGAGTGACGTTTCCTCGTCCGTATCGACAAACGGGAAGCAGCGTATGAACAGTCAGGCGCGTGCAGCGCTGGTCACGGGCGGCGCTGGCGGTCTAGGTGCCGCCACCTGCCGGGTGCTCGCCAGCAAGGGCTTTTTCGTGATGGTTTGCGATGCGGACGGGTCGCGTTCCGACGCATGCGCCGCCGCATTGCTGAGGGACGGTCTGCGTGCGCGTGCGGTTCAACTCGATGTCACTGATCAGGCCGCGGTCACCCGGCTGGCCGATGCGCTCGCCGATGAGTTCGGGCGCATAGACGCGTTGGTCAACATGGCCGGGATCGTGCGCAACGCGCTGGTCACAAAAATATCCGATCGGGACTTCGAGCTTACACTGGCGACGCATCTCCAGGGTACGCTCAATTGCATGCGCGCCGTCGCGCCCAGGATGCGCAGCGCGGGTTACGGGCGCATCGTCAACACCAGCTCGGTGGCCGTCCTGGGCTCCGTGGGCGGAGGTTCCTACGGCGCGGCCAAGGCGGCGATCGAGGCACTCTCGCGCACGGCTGCGCTGGAATGGGCAACCCACGGGATCACCGTGAACTGCGTCGCTCCAGGCCTCATCAGTGCGGGCATGTTCCTGACCGTACCGGAGGAATTTCAGCGCAGCGGCATCGAGCGTACGCCCATGAAGCGCGTCGGCACAGCCGAGGAAGTTGCGGAATGCATCGCCTTCTTCGCCTCGCCGCAGGCCAGTTTCGTCACCGGCCAGACGCTGTTCGTGTGCGGCGGATTGTCGATCGGCTTCTGACTGGAGCTATGCGCGTGGCAAGGACGGCAAAATCCAAAGGCGAAGCGACTTGGGCGAGTATCCGTAAATCCGGCATAAAGCTGATATACAGACATGGATATGCAGCGATGAACCTGCGGCAACTGGCCGTCGAGGCGGGGCTCAGGCCGGGTTCCTTGTACAATTATTTTCAAAGCAAAGAAGAATTCCTGTTTCGCATATTGTGCGAGATCCTCGAAGAGATACTCGCGGATTTCGAGAAAACCGTCGGTCCGGTCACCACTTCGCCCGTCGACAGGCTGATGAGCTTCGTCGAATTCCACATCCGCTGGCACACCGAACGCCGCCTTGAGACATTCATCGGTTTCATGGAAATGCGCAGCCTCAGCAGAGCGCGCTACCTCAAGTATGTGGCGCTGCGAAAACGCTACGAAGACTACGTGGCCGACATCCTCACGCAGGGAATGAAGGCGGGGCAATTCTCCATACGCGATGCGCGGGTGACCGCTTTCGCAATCATTGCCATGCTGACGGGAACCTGCCAGTGGTACCGCAAGAGCGGCCGGCTCGCGCAATCTGAACTAATCGACATTTACCAGGACATCGTACTCAAGATAACCGGCCCCGCGCACCCAACGCTGCGCCGGCCAGGAGGAGCATCATGACCAAGCAACAAGTCGACACCACCCGCCTGCAGCGGTTCGCGCGCGCCTATTGCGAATCCGCTGTGTTCTTTGCGGCGATCGATCTGGATCTGTTCACGCATATTGCCCGTGGCGCCGACACCGAAGCGAAGCTGAGCGAGGCCACAGGCATTCGGGCACTAAACGTGGAGCGTCTGGTTACGGCAGCGCTGGCCATGGGCCTGATCGAATGGGATGGTAATGCCTTGCGCAACGCGGCGGATGCGGCCCGGTTTCTGGTCAAGGGCGAGCCGGGGTACGCCGAGGATTGGTTGATGTTCACGCGCCCCGACGTGCCGCAATGGTTCCGCCTCACAGAGCATCTGCGCAGCCGGGAACCACCCACCACCCTGGGCATGTATGAGCATCTGAGCGTCGAGGCCGCACGCAAGTATCACGCGGCTACCTACAGCATCGGCATGGGAGCCGGCAGGCGGTTCAGCCGTCTTGTGGATCTATCCGGGCGCCACAAGCTGCTGGATCTAGGCGGCGGCTCGGGCGCCTACAGCATCAATGCGGTGCAAGCTTACCCGAATCTGCGGGCGGTAGTGCTGGACCTGCCGCCAGTGATCGAAGTGACCAAGGAGTACCTGAAGCTGAACGGCGTGGACGACCGCGTGACGACCCTTCCCGGAGATTTCACCAGAACCCCGTTCCCAAGCGATGTGGATGCGGCGGTAATGGCCAGCAATCTGCCGATCTACAACGACGAGATGATTCAACTCGTGGTCAATAAGGTACATGCTGCCCTGCTGCCCGGTGGCGAATTCCATCTCGTTGGCGAGATGCTGCACGATGATCGCAGCGGACCGCTCGATTCGGCAATGTGGGGCATGTTCGAGGCCATCTGTCATAGCGGCGGCAAAGCGCATACCGTCGCCAATTGCACGGGATATTTCCAGCAGGCGGGCTTTGCCAAGATCAGCGACGAGGTGTTCGTGCCCGGCACTCTGCACCGCGTGACTGGCATCAAAGCCAACTGAGCGCAGGCGCACTATATTCTCAGCCCAAGATAGGCGCGACGCACGAACGCATCCTCGCGCAGCGTCAGTTGCCGGAAGAATTCCGAGTCAGGGCTTTGACGGCGAAGGCGGCGTCGCTGATCCGGTCCCCGGAGCCCACGGCTCATAGAAATTGCTCGGGTACGGGTACCAGACCGAACGGTAACCGTCGACGTCGATGGAAACGTCCACGTCGATCACGGCTGGCGCGTGGGCATCGAGCGCGCGGCGCAAGGTCGGCGCGTAGTCCTCGGCCTTGCCCACATGGAACGCGAGCGCGCCCATGGCCTCCGCCCACTTGCCCATATCCGGGTTCCATAACTCGTTGGTCGTCGTCTTGCGATAATCGCAGAACGTTTCCCGCCCGTAGACGCGCATCATCAGCTCGCGCTCGATCTGCAGCGAACGATTGTTCAGCACGACCCAGACCAGAGGCAGATTCTGCTCGACTGCGGTCGCGACCGCAGTGCCCCCCATAATGAACGATCCATCGCCAATAAGCGCCAGCACCGGGCGGTTGCCCTGCGCAATGCTCGCGCCGATGATGGCCGACGCGCTCCAGCCCATGCGATGGAAAAATCCGTCATGCGCGATGAAGCGCGAAGACGCCTTAAGGAATGGCGGGGCAAAACTGAGCAGGTGGCCCGTATCGAAAAAGATCGGCATCTGCGGATCTTTCTGCGCCACGACCTCGGCCGTGTCGTTGCAGATGCGCGCATAGTGCAAAGGCGCGAGCGTCGAGTGCCGTTGTTCGGCGACCGATTTTTCCCAGATCTCGCGCTCCTTGGCTATCTCCTTCAGCCAGTCGGCGCGTTCCCGCACCCCCGCCTTGCCGGCGGCTTCGGTCATAGCCACGAGTCCGAGCCGCGCGTCGCAGGTGAGCGCGACGGCGGCAGGGTAGGCCCGCCCTAGTTCGCTTGGGTCGATATCCAGATGGATCAGGCGGGTTCGGCCTGGAATATCGTAGAGCGACCATCCGCCCGTATCGATGTCTGTGAAATGGGTACCGATGCCGAGGACGACGTCGCAGCGGCGCGCAGCCTGGTTGCCGTGCCCGGTTCCCGCGCGTCCGACGCAGCCCAGCGAAAGTCTGTGGTCCTCCGGAAAAGCCGCCTTACCGGTGGCGGTGGTGGCGACGGGGATGCCGGTAGCCTGAGCAAACTGCAGCAGTTCGTCCCAGGCGCGAGCGTTATGAATCCCGCTGCCGACGACGATCATCGGCCGTTCGGCACTTGCCAGAATCCTGCACGCCGCATCTACGCCGTCGGGCTCCGGCGCAGTTGGTCGCCAGTGCATCCACGGCGTCGGATCGGGCAGCACATCGGAAATCAGCGTGTGTTGAATATCGAACGGAATCTGGATCACGACCGGGCCGGGACGGCCGGAAATGGCAGTTTGATAGGCGCGCAGCAGCATGTCGATCGCATTGTCGGGGCGCGTCACGATAAAGGCCTTCTTCGTGATCGGCTTGAGGACGGCTACCCAGTCCTCGGGTCCATTGCGATAGGATTCCTCCATTCCCCCGCGATCGAACCAATGGGTTGCACCGGCGCCCGCCAGGACCAGGAGCGCAACCGATTCATAAAAAGAGGTAGCCACGGCCGGCACGATGTTCATATTGCCCGGACCGACGCTAGTGGTAACGACCGCCAAGGGTGCCGTTCGCTTCATGCGCCAGTAGCCGTCCGCCATCTGCACCGCTTGGTCCTCGGCCCGTGCAGGCACGCCGCGAATGCTGGTTTCCTGCACCAGCGCATCGAGCAAGGCCCAGTTGCCGTGTCCGTTCACCCCGAAAACGACTTCGGTTCCCATCTTTTCGAGCACCCTGGCGATGGCCAGCGCTACCTTGATTTGCCCCATCTTTTCCTCCACTTCCGCTTTGAAAGAACTTAGCCTTAGGATCCAAGTGCAACACTTTGGCCGATCGATGGCAGGAGTGTTGTCTTGGGCAACGTTACCAGCACCTGAACGCGGCCGAACCTGAAGAGACCGGCCGCGGTACCGCTTTGGGCCGGGTTGGCGCGCAGATGCGCCCTGCGCCTTGCCCGATGTCCCCACAAACCGAGCCAGCCCTGGCCTGCCCTGCCGTCACACATGATTTGCGTCAGCCAACGTACGGCCCGCTATGTATCCGAAAGTCATGCCCAGACCCAGCGGGGTCCCGCCGCCAGGATAGCTGCCCCTGAAAATACTAGCCATGTCGTTGCCTATCGCAAACAGGCCGGGGACCAAGGTCCCGTCGCTGCGCATCACGCGTGCGCTCGAGTCCGTCTTCACGCCGGCAAAGCTGCCGATGTCGCCCGGGTACATCCAAACCGCGTAGTACGGCGCCTTGTCGATAGGCGCCACACAAGGATTGGGCGCGTGGCTCATGTCCCCGAGGAAGCGCCCGTAGGCGTTCCTGCCCTTGCCGAACTGCGGATCTTCGCCGAGCGCCGCATGCCGATTGAAATCGCGCAGCGTCTGCATGAACACAACCGGATCGATGCCCGCTGCACAGGCGAGTGCCTCTATCGTGTTGCTCCTGATCAGATAGCCGGCGTCAATTAGCGCCTGTTGCGGGAGGAAAGGCTTGGCGTATCCCAGTCCGTACTTGCTGAATGCGCGGTCATCGCACACCACGAAGGCGCCGGCCGGACTCTCGACATTGGGCAGCGAGATCAGGGTTTCGACGAAGTCGTGGTAGGACAGACTTTCATTGACAAAGCGTTTACCGTTGCGCAGGACGGCGATCACGCCCGGCTTGCCAAGGTTGACTGAATGCAGGATCGGGCTCCAACTGCCGTCAGGACGCGGGACCCGCGACAGCGGCATCCAGGCTGCGGGAGTCGCAACCTTCGCATCCACATAGCCGCCCACAGCTTCCGCCATGCGTGCGCCATCGCCGGTGTTGCCGGGCGCGGCGAGCGAGACATGTTCTTCCAGCCCTGCCGGATGCGGATACAGCTTGGTCCTGCGGTCCACGTCGTGCGCGAAACCTCCGCTCGCGAGCACGACCCCGCGGCTTGCCTTTACTTCGATCGGTTGCCCATTCTTCGTGACCATGGCGCCGGCGATCCTGCCGCCTTCATACAGCAGTTTGGTGGCCGGCGCATAAGTCCATACAGGTGCGCGCAAATCAAGCAACAAGGCTTTGGCGAGCCGGGCGATCAGCGCGTTGCCGTTCGCAAGATGCTGCCCGCGGCCGAAACGCAGCAGATCCACCGCGTACGTCGCGAGCACCAAGCCAACGCGCAAGGTGGACACCGCCGAGCGCCCGAACTTGTACAGATGACTCAGGTCGGAGCCAGAACTCACGCCCATGCCAAACAGCGAGAGTTCGCGCGGCAGGGGACGCAGGCGGCGAAACTCTTTGCCGAGAACACGCCCGCTGACTGGCTTTACATGCAGCGAGCGCCCTATCGTCGCGCCGGCCGCGTCAGGGTGGTAATCCGGCATTTGCGTCGATACCGAGAATGGAATTCCAATGTCGTTTACGAAGAAATCGACCATCTTCGGCCCGTACTCGAGGTAAGTGTCGATTAAGCCATTGTCGTAGCGTTCGCCGAGTTCGGTGCGCAGATATTCCCTCGCCTTGTCCGGCGAGTCTTCCATGCCGGCCACCCGCGCGAGCGAGTTGCCGGGAACCCAGATGTAACCGCCGGAAATGGCCGAGGTGCCGCCGAAGCAGCCGGATTTTTCGACGAGCAGCACTTCCAAGCCCGCCTTGCGCGCTGTGATCGCGGCGGCGAATCCGGCAGCACCGGAGCCGACGACCAGCACATCGCATAGGTGCCTATTTGCGAAGGGCGTCATGATCGGCCAGGCGCAAGCGCTGCCGGCTAGCGCGCATCGTTGAACCCCGGTCGCGGCACCATGTCCATCAGCACGCAGCCGAGACCGCCGTCGATCAGCAATTCAGCGCCGTTCACATAGGCCGAACGCTGGCTGAGCAGAAAGATCGCAGCGTTGGCGATATCGATCGGCTCGCCAATGCGTCGACTCGGCAGCATCGCCGCTCGCCGTTCCTCGAGGCCGGGCTGCTCGTAGAAGGCGGCCGACATGCCCGTACGTATCAATCCCGGGCACAGCGCGTTGCTGCGTATGCCTGACGGGCCCCATTCTGCGGCCATCTGGCGCGACAGCAACAGCACGCCCGCTTTGCTCGGGCTGTATGCACCGCTGCGCCCCTGCGGCTGATGCCCGGCGATCGATGCTGTGTGCACGATGCTGCCGCCGCCGATCGAGCGCATCTGCTGCGCGAACTCGCGCGCGCACAGAAGGTAGCCCGTCAGGTTAACCGCCAACATGGCATTCCAATCCGCGAGCGGGACCTCGGCCAGGCTGGCCGGGCGCAGGAAGCCTGCGTTGTTGGCGAGGCCGTAGCAAGGACCCAACTCGTCGTTCACTTGCCGGGCCGAGGCGCGAACCGCCGCTTCGTCGCTGGTATCGCATTCTATAGCCAGTACCCGTGCGCCGCGCTCGGACAGCGGCTGCGCAACGCGGCGGCATGCAGCGGCATTGCGATCCAGCAGCGCCACCCGCGCGCCAGCTTCGGCCAGGCCTTCGGCGATGGCGGCGCCGATGCCGCTGCCTGCACCGGTAACGACGCAGACGCGTCCTGCGAGCTCAAGCCAATCGTTGGAAACATCGCCCGCGCTCATCGCTGCGCTCCAGATCTTGCCGATATGAGACCCGGGCGTGGCAGGCTGCGGTGTGTGTCACCAATCGACTTATCTAACTCGATAACCATGGGTTTTCTCCCGGGTTGCGACAACGTCAAAAATATCAGGATTCTGCTGCAGCATGCCGCTCATGTCCGAGCTCGCTCTACGAATTTCAGCATTGCGCATTTGCGCAAACCGTATGGTCGTTTACACGCAATCGGGTGCGCCGTGCGGCTGCGCCTTGCAACGCTGCACCGCGTGCCGCGCCGCGACATAGCCGAAGGTGATCGCCGGCCCCAGCGTGATGCCCGGACCGGGATAGGTGCCGGCGGTGATCGAGTGCATGTCGTTGCCGCAGGCGTAGAGACCGCCAATGGCGATGCCATTGGCGTCTATCACGCGCGCGTGCGCATCGGTCAGCAGGCCCGTGGCCGCACCGGTGTCGCTGGGATAAAGGCGTACCGCATAGAACGGCGCCGTCGCGATCGGTCCCAGGCACGGGTTCGGCCCGCCGAGCGTGGCGTCTCCCTGGAGGCGCTGATAGGGGGTTGACCCCCGCCCAAACTCTTCGTCCACCCCGGTTGCCGCGCTCTGGTTGAATCGGGAGATCGTCGCCTCCAGCACTGCCGCATCGATGCCAAGCTGCCGTGCCAGCGCCGCGAGCGAATCGGCTCGCATCAGATAGCCATCGGCAACAAACGGCGCCAAGCCCTTGCCGCCAGGGTGCACAAGACCGAGACCGTATCGCTTCAGGCCGGGGGCATCGGTAATCAGGAACGCGGGAATGGCGGGAGCGCTCTTGTTCGCCTCCTGCATCTCTACACCGAACATGTGATAGGAGGTCGCTTCGCTCAGGAAGCGCCGTCCCTGCTGGTTTACGGTGATCATCCCGGGCTTGCCGCGGTCGAAGAAGAGGTGCGGGAAAACCGCGGTGCTGCCGTCGGCACGCTTGCGCAATGAAACGGGCGCCCAGACGGCGTTGCTGAATGCGCCCGTGCCAAAGCGCGCGCCGGCGGCGATGGCGAGATCCTGCGCTTCGCCAGTATTGCCGGGCGCCACGGAGCACCATTCGATGTCGATGCCGGGGAGCATCTCCTTGCGCCGCGTCGGGTGACGGCTGTAGCCGCCGCTGGCGAGAATAACGCCACCGCCGACGCGCAGGGTGCGGCTCACGCCTCTTCGCGACAGTATGACACCCTGAATCTTCCCGCCCTCCTGTACCAGCGATTCAAGCTTGGTATTCACCAGGATCGGCACGCCACGCTGCAGCAGCGAGTACAACATTCGCGCAATGAGCGCGTTACCCATCAGCAGGCGCGTGCCGCGCGGGTAGCGCAGCCGGTCCATCGCGTGGCGCATAACGATCTTGGCCGCATGCTTGAACGACTTGAAGGATTGCGTCAGGTTCAACAGATTGACCACATCGTCGCGATCGACCATCATGCCTCCGAGCACGGTGTGCTCGGGTATCGGAGGACGGACCAGCGCCAGGTTCGGCCCTAGCTGCCGGCCATCGAACGGCAATGGCTCGACCGCTCTGCCGCCGAGCGCGGCGCCTTCATGTTCGGACATGTAATCCGGGTGGTACGGGCGTGCCCGGAACTTCACCATCGAATGCTGTTCGAGATATTCGACGGCCTTGGGACCGTTCTCGAGAAAGGACACCCGAACAGCGTCGTCGGTCCGTTCGCCCACGGCCCGCCGCAGGAAATCACGTGCCTTCTCGAAGCTATCGTTCGGCGCAACCGCGGCGCCATGCGAGGTGTTCGGAATCCAGCAACTGCCCGCCGAATACGCGGTCGTACCGCCCACATATTCGGTACGCTCGACCAGCAGCACGCTCGCGCCGTCGATGGCTGCGCAAAGCGCTGCACACATGCCCGCTCCGCCCGCTCCGATGACGGCAACGTCGTACTCAGCGCCCTCGGGGATCTGACTGAGCTCAGATATCATTGCAATCTCCTTTGCGGGCTGCGATACGCCTTGCCCGGTCGTCGTTCCTGCCGACTGCGAAAAATTCAGTCGTCAATCCAGCTTGTTGTCCGCACAGCGCTTCAGGCGGCCTGTTCGGCCTCTCGATTGTGACGCCGTCGATTTCCAGACAAATGCATTAGCGGGGAGACTTCCGCACGTCCCACAATCGCCTCTGTGTATCGCGTTCGTACCCCTTGCCTTGCGGAAAACTGACGAGCTCGAACTGCAATCCCCAGGGGGAGATGAAGTAGACCCAGGTTTGACCGGCGCTCGGCCCTGACATTCGCAGCGTCGGTTCACCGAGCACGCGAATCCCATGCGCCTTTAGATGCTCGACTGCCGCCGGCACATCATCTACGTACAGCGCCAGGTGGTGCCCGCCAATATCGCTGTTCCGCGGTGTCGCAGCTGCCTGGTCGGGCGATTCGTACTCGAACACTTCGTAATTGCTTCCGTTAAAGCATCGGAAAAAGCGCAGCTTCCTCATGACCGCCCTCGGGTGCACATTCAAGTGCGTGGACATCCAGTCGTCCGCGGCACTGAAGGGTCCCATGTCGTACACCTGCTCGCAGCCGATGACGTTTACGAAGAAGTCGGTCGCCTGTTCCAGGTCCGGCACCGTGATGCCTATGTGATCAGTGCCGCGCAGGCCGGGCATGCCGCGACCAGATTGCTGCAACTCGAAATTCGCCGGCATGATTCACCTCGTCGCAATGAGCGCCGCACCTAGACCTGCTGGCTCCAGCAGCCTGGTGTATTCGGCCGGTGCATCCTCGCGCTTCTTGTAGATATGCAACCTGCAACCGCCGTCGGCTCGCGCCGCATTCTCAAATACCCAATGCGCACGCCCAAACCAGCGCAGTGTGGCCACGCCGTTCCAGATCGCGCAGTGGCTGCAGTAGACAGGCAGACGCGGCTGACCGAAGGTGAGCGGCCCGGGAGCTTCGACGAAGGGCAAGGCATCAAGCCCGTCGTATGCATGGGAAAGACGCAGGTTCCCGCCGCTGCCACACGGCTTTTGGTCGATGGTGAACTTCAACTCGTCCTCGTGCACGGTGACCTCCCCCATATGCTGCTTGAGCAGAAATGCGCTGGTCCAGGCGAACTCCGCCGTTGGCATTTTTTCCCATTTCTCGAAACCCGCACGCTGGCCCTCGGCCGTAGCGAGATGGAAGCGAAGCAATTCCTCGGCTCCGAAACATCGCAGCACCCAGCCGAAACATTCCGCCATGAACCGAACCAGTCTGTCGTGAAGCGGCAGGTATTGCTCCTGCTCCTTGCGGCGCAACAGCGCCAGGGCGCGCGCAGCGTCCAGCGCGTCGATGGCGCGGACGATTTCTTCCGCAAGCCGCGCCTGTTCCTGCTCGAAGCGCGCCTCGCCAGCATCGAGCACGCGCGCCGTGCGCCCGATCTCCTCCTGCAGCGAGCCTTGCGTTTCGTTCGCGCAGACCGGCTCGCTCCAAACCTGCCGCATGGCCGCGGTCACGTTGTTGCGAAACCGGTAAATCAGCGACGCAGCCGAGACAGCCGAATCGGTACTACCGCGCGCGCCATCCGCGCGCACGGCCGTCTCCTGCAGCAACGGCAACAACATGCGAATCGTGATGCCCAAACCCCGGTACATGAAGGTGTATTCCTTGGCGAGACTGCGCGCCTGGCCATCCCCCTCGTGCGCCAGTTGCCGCGCGCGCGCAAAGTCGCGGGACTCGAGCGCAGTGCGCAGGACATCGCTCAGTCGCCGACCCCATTCTCCGATTGGCACCGTCATCGTTGTCTCCTTCGCGCCGCGCGTCGGCCCGCAAATCCGGTCACGCCCCCTTTTCCAACGCACCTTGGGCGCCATTCTGCCGGCGCGAGGCGCCGCCGCCGAGATAAATATCCGTGACATACGGGTTGTTCAACAGTTCTGAACTGGGTCCCTGCAGTGCCAGCCGGCCGGTTTCGAATACGTAGCCATAGCGTGACAGGCGCAGCGCTAGGCGGGCGTTCTGTTCGACCAGAACGATCGTCATCCCTTCGCGATTGATCGCCGCGATAATGCTCGCCAGGTGCGACACGATCAGTGGCGCCAAACCGAGTGAAGGCTCGTCCAGCAGCAGCAGACGCGCCCGGGTCATGAGCGCCCGGCCGATAGCGACCATCTGCTGCTCACCGCCGGAGAGGCTCCCCGCGGGCTGCTGCAGACGTTGCCTGAGGTGGGGGAAATAGGTCAACACCTTATCGATGTCGCCGCGGAAACTTGCGTCGCGCCGGCGCAGGTAGCCGCCGACGCAAAGGTTCTCGTACACCGAAAGTTCCGGAAACAGCCGGCGACCCTCGGGCGACATCGCCACCCCGCGCGCGGCCGCGTCGTACGCCTTGAGGTTCGTAATGTCTTCGCCTTCCCAGATGATCCGGCCCGACCTCGCCGGAACCAGCCCCACCAGGCATTTGAGGAACGATGTCTTGCCGGCGCCGTTGGCTCCGAGAATGCACACGACTGACGCTGCTTCCACGGACAGGTCGATATTCTCCAACACCACCGCGTGTCCGTAGGCGACGCTCAGCTCGTGTACCTCAAGGCCGCTCAAAGTCAGCTCCCAGATACGCCTCGATCACCTCCGGGTGAGCCACGATTTGCTCCGGTACGTCGACGGCGATCACCTTGCCGTAGTTCAAGGCGAGGATGCGGTCGCACACGCTGGTCACCATTCTCATATCGTGCTCCACCAGGATCACGTCGATTCCGCGCTTGGAGCGGATCTGCGCGATGAGTTCCCCCATCGACTCGGTTTCCGAAGGATTGAGGCCGGCCGCCGGTTCGTCCATCAGCAACTGAGTCGGATGCTGCGCCAGCGCGATGACCACCCCCAGCATTTTCTGCTTGCCGTATGGCAAATTACCCGCCGATGTCGCCGCCACGTTCGCAAGGCCAGAAAATTCAAGAAGGTCCTCGACCGTGGCTCTGGCCTTCTCGGCCCCTGCGGCGACGACCCTTTTGCGGAAAAACCAGGCTGGATTCCCGATGCAGCCGAACATGCTGCCGCGGCGGATGTTCTCATACACCGACTCCTGCTTGAATACGGTCGCGGACTGGAAGGTACGAACCAGCCCGCGACGCGCAATCGCGTCGGTCGGCAGACCACTCATCGCGTTGCCGCGAAAGCGCACGCTGCCGCTGGTCGCGGGAAACACGCCGGTGATCAGGTTGAACAGCGTTGTTTTGCCCGAGCCGTTAGGACCGATCACCCCGAGGATCTCCCCACGCAACGTGCTGAACGAGACGTCGCTGATGGCGTGCAACCCGCCGAAAGCCTTGGTCAGCCCCGCCACTTCGAGAACCACTTCGTTCACCCCGCCTCCTTTTTCTTTCCGCGCCTTAGTCTGTTTATCACCCCGTACAAACCGTCAGGCATGAACAGGAGAAAGATCATCAGGAGCACTCCGTACAAGAGCACCTGGTATTGTTTCGCATCGCGCAGGAACTCGGGCAGCGGAACGATAAGCAGGGCTCCGAGAACCGAACCGATCGGATGCGCGATCCCGCCGATCACGTTGATCACCACCAGGTTGACCGGCACCCAGAATCCATAGTCATCCGGCGTCACCAGTGTCAGGTAGTGGCCGTAGAGCGCGCCGGACATTCCCGCGAGGAAGGCGCTGAAGCAAAACGTCAACAGGCGATACTGGCGCGAGTCTATTCCCAGCGAACGCGTCAGTGCCTCGTTCTCGTCGAGCGAGGTGATCACCGCCCCCAATTCGCTGCGATAGATCGCGCGCACGGAGGCGTAGGCAAACGCCGCCAGCGCCAGAGCGAGCAAGTAGAATCCAGTCCGGCTCTGGATCTCGTGGCCGAACAAGCCGGGCCGCGGCACCCCGGCGAGGCCGTTGCTCCCGCCGAACAGGCTTACCCATTCGATGAACATGAGAACGATGATCTCGCCGAATGCAAAAGTCAGCAGAACGAAATAGACTCCTTTAATCCTTAAGAATAACTGACCCACCAGCCAGGCAAGCAGCGTCACGGCCAGCGCGGCGCCGAAAAACGCCACAGGAAACGGCAGGCCGAGACGCATCATGAACAGCGCCGACCCGTAGGCCCCAAGACCCATGAAGGCCCCGTGCGCGAAAGATATTTGGCCGATGCGCAACATCAGGTTCATGCTCAATGCCAGACTCGTGTACAAGCCGATCATGACGCCGACATGCGTCAGGAACGGCGCGCGCAACAGGAAAGGCAACATTGCCAAAACGGCAATCACGGCCAGATACTTGAGCAGGAATTTCATCGGTGTTATCGCCCCAGAAGGCCGGTCGGTTTGACCAACAGGATCAGAACGACGATGCCGAAGGAAACCATGGTCGCGACCGTGGTACTGATCATTGTCGCGAAGACTGATTCCGTCAGCCCCAGAATGATCCCGCCGAGAACGGCGCCGGGAACGCTGCCCAAACCACCAAGGATGACCACGATGAACGCCTTGAGCATCGGTTGCGCACCCATATACGGATAGATCGTGTATATCGGCGCCATCAGCGCGCCGGCAAACCCGGCGAGCATGGCCCCGATCCCGAAAGCGAGCGGATGGATGAGCTTCGGGCGCACGCCGTGGATCGAGGCGATCTCCTCGTCCTGCACTACGGCCCGCATCGCCAGGCCCACCTTCGTATAGCGCATGAACAGGTAGAACACCGCCAGGATGACGAGCGCCATCATTCCCACCGCCAGGCGATCACGCGGAACCATCACCGTCCCCAGATGGATTACGCCCGAAAAGGGACGCGCTATGGAATACTCGTCGGTACCGAATATAATGAACGCCCCTGCCTGCAGCGTGATCGAGATGGCAAGGGCCATGATCATCCCGTTCAGTTCGCGGCCGATGAATGGCCGGAACAGGACACGCTCCAGCACAGCCCCGAACAGACCCACAGCAATGGCCGCGACGAGCACCGCGAGATAATAATTCAGGCCCGCAGACCCGACCAGAACATACACGATGAAGGCTGCGACCATGTACAGCTCGCCGTGCGCGAAATTGACCACACGCATAATCCCGAAGATCAGCGTAAACCCGAGGGCCATCAATATGTAGACCAGAGACGACGTGAGGCCGTTGATCACGATCTGAATTACGAGTTGAAACATTCGCGCCCGTTCCCAAGAAGAGCTCGTCCGCCGGGAGGAAAATAGACCCGGCGGTCGCGCCCGCTAGTCCATGCGGCCGATAATATCCTGCTTGCCGTCCTTGATCATCCCGATAAATATCGGGGTCAGGATCTGATGGTTGACGCCATAGTCCTTCATGCCGCCCCAGCGTATGGTTCCCTGAACGCCTTTATACGGGGACTGCTTCTCCAGGGCTGCGCGGATCTTGTCCGGGTCCTCCACCGTCCCGGCCGCCTGGATCGCGTTCAGGAGCATGCGGGCAGCGTCGTAGAAATACACGACGAACTCGTTCATCGGCGGCTTCAGAACCTTGGCATACTCGACTTCGAGCGCCTTGTAGTTCTTCGTGGTCACGTCCGCGGCGGCATAGCAGATCAGGCCCTCGGCAAACTCCTTTCCGGCAGCGGCAACGATCTGCGGCACTCCCGGCCCGCCGATCTTGACGAACTGGCCCTTGAAGCCGAGTTCGCGCGCCTGGCGCATCACCAGGCCGGCCGTCCCCGGCGGCGTGGTCCCCAGTTCAATGATATCGGGCTTGGTCGCGAGTATCCGCGTCAGCACCGGCTGGAAATCCTTAAGGCTGCGCTCGAACAGCTCCGAGGAAACGATCTTGTAGCCTGCGCCCTGGTAATGCTCCTTCAACAGTTTCTGCGAGAACCATCCGGTCTCGTCGTTCGGATCGAGCTGCGCAACCGTCTTCAGCGCAGGCCGGTTCTTCTTCAGCCACTTCACGATCGGACCGACAAACTCCACCTGCGTCGGGAACCCCCGATATGAGTATTTGGTGTCTTTGTCGAGCGCCTTCTCGGTATAGGCGCCGATGATCGCCACGATCTTGTTCTTTTCATATAGTGGCTTCACCGCCACCGTCGAGGCCGAGCCTACCGGCCCCACGGCAAACTTGACCTTGTCCTGCTCGATCAGGCGTGTTACGCCCGAGACCGCAAGCGCCGCCTTGTACTGGTCATCGTAGGAGATCACCTCGATCTTGTAGGTCTTGTTGCCAACCTTGAGACCGCCTTTTGCATTGGCTTCCATCGCCGCGATCTTGATGCCTCCATCCTGCGCCAGACCCCACTCTGAACCGGGACCCGACAGCGCGCTCACCACCCCGACCTTCAAGGTATCGGTCTGCGCCGCAACCGCCGCCGCCCAGACGAAACCGATCACCGACGACAGCACGACCAACGTTCTCTTCATCCTAGCCTTTGTCATTTTCTTCCTCCAAAGTGGAAAAATCGGTCAAGACAGAATTACAAGGTTCAAGCTGCAATTCGCGTTTGTTCCAAAAGGTCGTCCGCCGGGAGCGAAAGAAACCCGGCGGATGCGCCCTCTAGTCCATGCGCCCGACGATATCCTGCTTGCCGTCCTTGATCATCCCGATAAATGTCGGGGTCAGGATCTGATGGTTGACACCATACTGCTTCATGCCGCCCCAGCGTATCGCTCCCTGGACGCCCTGGTACGGCGTCTCCTTCTCCAGAGCTGCCGCGATCTTATCCGTGTCACTTACCGTACCGGCTTTCTGGATCGCATTCATGAGCATGTTGACACCGTCGTAGAAGTACACTACGAACTCGCCCATCGGCGGCTTGAGAACCTGGGCATACTTGGCCTCGAGATCCTTGTAGTACTTCTTGGTCACGTCCGCGGCGGTATAGCCGATCACGCCTTCGGCAGCCTCCTTTCCGGCAGCCGCGACAAACTGCGGCACCCCCGGCCCGCCGATCTTGACAAACTGGCCCTTGAAGCCGAGTTCGCGCGCCTGCCGCGCAACCAGGCCTGCCGTGGCCGACGGAATCGATCCCAGTTCGATAATATCGGGCTTGGTCGCGAGTATCCTCGTCAGCAGAGGCTGAAAGTCCTTGGTGTTGCGCTCGAACAATTCCGAGGCAACGAACTTGTACCCCTCATTCTCGTAATACCCTTTCAACAGCCTTTGTGAAGCCCAGCCCGTTTCGTCGTTCGCTTCGAGTTCGGCTACCGTTTTCAAGCCAGGCCGGTTCTTCTTCAACCACCCCACTATCTGAGTGCCATACTCTATCGTTGTCGGGAACAGGCGAAACATATACTTGGTGTCCTTATCGAACACCTTTTCGGTATAGGCGCCGATGATCGCAAGAATCTTGTTATTTTCGTAAAGCGGCTTCACTGCCACCGTCGAGGCCGACCCCATCGGCCCCACAACCAACTTGACCTTGTCCTGTTCGATCAGGCGCGTCACGGCCGAAACTGCAAGTGCGGCCTTGTATTGGTCGTCGTAAGAGATTACCTCGATCTTGTAGGTCTTGTTGCCGACCTTGAGGCCGCCCTTTGCGTTGACTTCCATTGCCACAATCTTGGCGGCGCCGTCCTGAGCGAGACCCCATTCTGAACCCGGTCCCGACAGGGCGCTCACCACCCCGATCTTCAAGGTATCGGTCTGCGCCGCAACCGCTGCCGCCCAGGTGAAACCGATCACCGATAACAACGCGAACAACGTGCTTTTCATCGTAACTTTCATGACAGCCCTCCTCAATTGTGAATACATCCGTCAAGACAGAATTGCATTGGTTTCAAGCTGTAATTTCTGCCTCGCCTGCAGCCGAGCGGCGCTGCCCCGATTCTGCGCGCGAGGGGGCCCGCGCGCCATCAAGCTTATGCGTGATCATTGTCCCGTCCCCGGCTTCACGTTCAGGGGAGTATCCGCAGTCTGCGATATTCGGACAGGATATCCAGCAGCATTTGTTCGGAATCGACCATCTCGCCGAAACCGAATTGATGCGATTTCACCACCGACAGCGCCTGGTCCCACTCGATCCTGAACACGGAGTCGGCAAACGCCCAGTCGGCAATCTGGCCGAACGCGGTCGGTCGCAAACCATGCTTGGCTACCAGGCGATCCCACACTGGCGCCTTGTCGCTCATGAATTTCTTCAGGCTAAGGGGCCCGCCCGTGTCTGACGCCATACCGAAGTGCGCCGCCAGCCCGTCCCACACGTCGTGCCAGCGAAAATAGTCGCCGTTTGCAATGTTGAAGTCCTGCAGGGCGCAACGCGGCTCGATCGCGGCCCATACCATCGCTTTGGAAACCAGCTTGACGTCGGCGTACATCAGAAGCGCGTCGAAGGCGCGTTCTGAACCCGGAAAGGAGAAAGGCAGGCCGAGTTCCCGCCGGATTGCCGCGTAAGCCCCGATCGCCGAAAGCAGATTGCTCGGACTGCCCACGGCGACGCCATTGATGAAGTGCGGGCGCAAGGTCGACCAAGTCCAGCGCCGGCCCTGCTGTTTTTGCGCAAGGTAATCGTGCTGGCCATAATAATAGAGCGCCTGATTCGGCCTCGGGTGGCTCTCTTTCGCCGGCACTTTGAACGGGCCCAGATGCGACCCGTACCATTTGGTGCCGTGCATCAACTGGACGTGCTCCAGCCGCTTCGCGACGGGATCGAGATAATCGATCAGATTCTTGAGCATATCCACGTTGGGATCGACCTTGATCACATAGTCCGAATCCGGCTCGACCACGCGGGAAAGATAGAACACGTGCGTAACGGCGGCGAGCGCAGCGACCGCTTGCGCGCATGCGCTGCGCTCCTGCAGATCCAAGGCAAGATGGCGCGCGGCGCCGCTTGCGCCGAGCGGCTTGCGCGATAGCGTGACCACCTCCCAATCGCCGAGCGCTTCCAGATATTGATGGAAATTGGTGCCGAGAAGCCCCGAAGCCCCGACCACCAGCGCCTGCTTGCTAGCCATTTCAGAATACTCCGCGACCGGCGCGGTGAGTTGCCGTCGCGATCGGATCGATAATTTCGTTTCCCATGCTAGCGGCCGCCGGACACATCGACCACGGTACCATGCACGTACGACGCCGCAGGCGAT
This sequence comes from Burkholderiales bacterium, assembly GCA_052172655.1. Classification (GTDB taxonomy): domain Bacteria; phylum Pseudomonadota; class Gammaproteobacteria; order Burkholderiales; family SG8-39; genus 2-12-FULL-64-23. The sequence continues at coordinate 29,733 of JBQMQE010000004.1, read as the reverse complement.
GCCAGCCACAGGGCCGCCTCGGCCACCTCTTCGGCACTACCTGCGCGTCCCAGGGGAACCGTCGGTCCGAGGGAGGCCAACATCGCGCTGCCGCCGTGCGCATCATGCATGTCGGTGGCGATCAGCCCGGGGCGCACGGCGTTGACGCGTATCCCCTCGCGCGCAACCTCCTTCGCCAAGCCAAAGGTAAAGCTGTCGACCGCGCCCTTGCTCGCGGCGTACGCAATTTCATTCGGCAAGCCGCCATGGCGCGCTGCAACCGATGAGATGTTCACAATGGCGCCGCCTTTCCCGCCGTGCCGCGTCGACATGCGTTTTATCGCCTCGCCCGCGCAGAAGAAACAACTGAAGGTATTGGTCGCGAATATACGCTGCAGCGCCGCCTCGTCCGTTTGGTCGATGGTGAAATGATCGCCGATGATTCCGGCGTTGTTCATCAGCACATCGACCGGCCCCAGTTGCCGGTCGACTTCCTCAAACAGCCTGGCCGCTTGTGCCTGTCGTGCCACGTCGGCTTGCACGGTGATCGCCTTCCCGCCCGCTGCGGCGATCGTTTGCGCGACCGCATCCGCGGCTGCGCGGTTGCGCGCATAGTTGATGCATACAGCATAGTCACGCTGCGCCGCGAGTCGCGCAATGGCAGCACCGATGCCGCGGCTTGCGCCCGTCACGATCATCACTTTCGCCACTTCTTTCTCCTCGTCCGGATCGGATGGTGCACGTCTCAGAAGATTTCGCGGATTTCGTTGATCCAGACCGGAGACCGGGCGAGATCGATGAAACGCCGTTCGTCCTGCAGCAATTCGCTCGTTGCCGCCTGCGCCGCCGGGTCGCCGGCCGCCGCAGAAAACTCTTCCCAACTGTCGTACCAGACTTCCGCAATGCCGTCAAACGCCGGAGGGCCGCCGCGAAACCGCGCCACCCGCAGATTGAGGTCGCTTTGCGCCGCGCACAGTTGCACGTAGCGTCTTACGCGCAGGATACTCTGGTGCCGGCGCATCAAGGGCGCGTGCCGGTCGTGCCAGTAATCCACGAATTCCCGATGCGTCAGTTGCGGCAGACGATGCATGCAGTAAGTGAGCTCGATCACATTTCCCCCTGTTGATCCGCGCGCCGCGTGACCGGACTGAGCCGGCCGGCTGCCGCAGCCCGGGCAGATTCGGCCAGCTTCAGCATTTCATCCCCATCGCCCGGGCGATGATGCGCAGTTGTATCTCCGGCGTGCCTTCTCCGATATACGACTCGGGCGCATCCCGGTATAGCCGCGGCAAGCCGCTCTCCTCCATGTAACCGTAGCCGCCGTGCAAGGTCACCGCGTTCAGCACCGCATACTGCACCGCATCGGCCGCCAGGAATTTCCCCATGGATGCGCCGATCGAGACCTCCTTGCCGGCGATATGGGCGCGCGCCGCGCTGTAGATCATCAGGCGCGCCGCCTCGATCCTCGCCGCCATTTCGGCGACCTTGAACGCCACCCCCTGGAATTCCCCTATCGGCCGCTCGAAGGCTTTTCGTTGCCCGGCGTAGTCCAGGGATTTTTCCAGTGCGATCTGCGCTATCCCCAAACCGCGCGTGGCCTGCAATATCCGCCCGGAAGAAAGCGTCGCCTTGAGCTGTCCCAGCCCGCCGCCCACCTTGCCCAGCAACTGCCCCGGCCCTACGCGCACGTCATCCAGGGAGACGAGCGCCGTGGACGAAGAATGATTACCCAGCTTGTCGAGCGCGCTGGCAGCGAGCCCGCGGCTGCGCGCATCGACGATGAAAAGCGAAAGCGCGTCCGGCCGCCGCCCCGGCGCGGTCCGCGCCGCAAGCAAGTAATAATCCGCAATGGTTCCATTGGTGATGTAGACCTTGCTGCCGGAAAGGATCCAATCCTCCCCGTCGCGGCGGGCGCGCGTGCGTATGCCCATGATGTCGCTGCCGGCATCGGGTTCGGTCAATGCGAATGCGCCGATGCGCTCGGCGCGCACGCCGGGCAGGAGATACTCGCGCTGTTGCGCCTCGCTTCCGAGGGCGAGCAGCGGCTTCAGCGCCAGATGCTGGTGCGCAAAAACGCCGGCCGAAACGCCCGCCGGAATGCGCGTCAACTCTTCGTAATACACGCAGCCGATAAGGATATCCCCGCCACCGCCGCCGATTTCTTCCGGGCAATCCGGCGCCAGGTAGCCCCCGTCGCGCAAGGCGGTATAGATTTCAAGGGGAAAGCGCTTTTCCTTCTCGCCCTGCGCCGCGAGCGGGGCGAGCCGCTCCTCGACAAAGCGGCGAAATGCACTGCGGAACTGCAGGTGCTCGCTGTCGAGCATCGCGTCCGCGGCGTAAAACACCTGCGGCTGCTGCATCAATGCTCTCCTTGCCGTCGATGTCGCTCCTCGCCCGGTGCAATTGCGGCGCACGCGGCTGCGCTCCGCAACGACAAGCCGTTGCGACAATTGTGTGAACGGCAGCCAAAATCCTTCAATTTTCCCGCCCTGCGATTATGTCAGCGTCCGCGCCAGCGTGGCGGGCGCTTCTCGGCAAAAGCGCGCGGCCCCTCTTGCGCATCTTCACTGGCATAGACCGGTTTGTAAATTTCCCTTGCCCGGGCAAATCCGCGTTCGCAGCCCAGACTCATGGCGGCGAGGAGGCTCGCCTTGCCCGCCTGCACCGTCAGCGGCGCGTTGTCGCCTATGCGCGCCGCCAACTGGTAAGCGCGCTGGCGCACGGCGTCCGGCGTAGGCTCGACGTAGTTGACGAAGCCGAGTGCATGCAGCCGTTCGATTTCGACCATCTCGCCGGTAAGTGTCATCTCCATCAGTATCGGCTGGGGCAGCATCCACAACATCGGCACCGCCCAAGGCGAACCGCGCCCCATTCGGGCTTCGGTAATGCCGCCCTTGGTCCCCGCCAGGCCGACGCGCAAATCCGAATTGAGCGAGAGCACCATGCCGCCTGCGGCGAAATGGCCGGTCATGGCGGCAATGATCGGTTTCCTGACCGAGCGCATGCGCTCGTAGAACGGATCGGTGAGCAGATCGAGGATGTCGCAGTTGCGCACGCGCTTGATTTCGGCCGCTTCCTTCAGATCCATGCCGGCACAGAAAGTGCCGCAGTCCGCCGCGGTGAGCACAGCGACGCGCACGCTGTCGTCGGCGTCGATTTCACCCCAGATCTGATACAGGCGCTCGGCCGCCGCGATCGACAATGCATTGCGCCGCTCGGGGCGGTTCAGCGTAATGCGCGCTATCCCCGAATCGACGCTATAAAGCACCACCTGCGCCGCTGGTGCGTCGTCCTGTTCCAGCTTCCCGCTTTGCATCCGCAACGCCCCGCTGAGCCTGTTTGCCAAACAGCAGAATAATCAAAATTGTTTCATTCTGTCAACGAGCATTTCATTTTACGCGCGCTGCGCTGCAGCATCCGTTTCCGCCTTTCATGTGCCGCTCTCGCCGTCGCCGTCCGGGCGCATAATCCCCTATGACATTCTGGCGAATCGGCTTCGTTGGGCAGGCTCTTGCGCCGCCCGGCTATTGACTTGGTCGTTGCCGCAGCGTTAAAGTAAGTCCATTTTATTAGTATTCATTTCTTTTTAATTTCGAGGTGAGCATGCTCGCACCGGCTAGCTTTTCGGCGCGCACTGTTTTCATCACCGGCGCAGGCACAGGCATAGGCAGGGGCTTTGCCCTGCGGGCGGCGGAGCTGGGCGCCCGCGTCGCACTGGCGGGACGACGCGAGAACCTGTTGCAGGAGACTGCCCGCGCGATCGAGGCGAGCGGCGGCAAAGCGCTGCTCTGCCCCCTGGACATCCGCAAGCCGGATGCCGTCGAGGCCGCCATCGAGCGCGTCGTAGACGAAACCGGCAGCATCGATGTTCTGATCAACAATGCCGCCGGCAACTTCCTCGCGCGCGCCGAGGACCTATCGCCCAATGGCTGGAACAGCGTAATCAACATCGTGCTCAACGGCACGGCCTACTGCACGCTGGCCGCCGGCAAGCGCATGCTGCAGCAAGGGCACGGCAAGATCTTGAACATTTCGGCGGCCTACGCATGGTATGGCGGCCCGGGGACGGTGCATTCGGCCGCAGCCAAAGCAGGCGTCATCGCGATGTCGCAAACCCTGGCGGTCGAGTGGGGACCGAGAAACGTGCAGATCAATTGCCTCTGCCCGGGATTCGTCGATACCGAGCAGTCGCGCACCGCACTCTGGCCGAGCAAGACCGCGCAGCAAAAGATCCTGGATACGATACCCGCCGGCCGCTTCGAGACCATCGACGAGACAGTCGAAATTGGACTCTTCCTCTGCACCCCCACGGCGGACTATATCAACGGCGAAGTGCTGGTCGCCGACGGCGGCCAATGGCTGAACAAGGGCGTATTTACCCTGCCGCAGCCCGGCAAGCGCTACGCCAAAGTCTAAGATTTGCTCAAACGATGGCGGCGCACAAGCTTGCACTGGTCACTGGCGCAAGCCGCAATATCGGCCGCGCCATCGCGCTCGCGCTGGCCCGGCGCGGCTACGCGCTCGCCTGCTTTGGCCGCGACGCCGCAGCCCTGGACGAAACGGCCCACATGGCTCGCGCGCTCGGCGTGCAGGCGAGCGTGTTCGTCGGCGATGCAAAATCGAACCCATCGCTGCAGGCTTTCGTCGAACACGCGGTGCAAACGCACGGCGCCATCGACGCGGTGATCAACAATGCCGGGATCGTCGCGGAGCGCCGCCCGGAGGAAGTCACTCCCGAGGAATTCGCCGAAACGCTGCAGGTCAATCTCGTCAGCCAATTCACGCTTGCGCGTGCGGCCTACGCCTCGATGCGCGGGCGCGGCGGCGGCGTGATCATCAACATCGGCTCGCTGGCCGGCGCCATTGCCTTTCCCAGGACGGCCGCCTATTGCGCATCCAAGGCGGGAGTCGACGGCCTCACGCGGGCCTTGGCCTACGATTGGGCCGAGGACAATATTCGCGTCCTGTGCGTGGCGCCGGGCTATGTCAAGTCCGACATTTCCAAAGACGTGCTCGCAGACGAGCGCAAGCGCGACTGGGTTCTGCGGCGCATTCCGCTGCGGCGCGTTGCCGAACCCGAGGAAATCGCTGAATTCGTCGCCTTCCTCGCCTCCGACGCGGCCAGTTTCTGCACCGGCGAGACCTATTACGTGGACGGCGGCCAGCGCATGGCGATCTGAAGCAAGATTAGCGACCGTTGCAAAATCTATTTTGCCACGGGCAGATTTAGGGGGAGCATGAGGGGAGCTATCCCCTTATTTTGTAACAGCTTAGGAGCAGAAAGTGGTCGCACCCTTGAATCGCATCGACCTTCTTTTCCGGCACAATGCACGGACCTTGCGCAAGCGGACGCACCTGATCCTGCCTGACGCGTCCGAGCAGAGCTACGGCGCGAGCTACGAGCGCGCCGGCCGCATTGCCAGCGCCATCGCCGCCGCAGGGATTTCGCGCGGAGCGCGTGTCATGGTTCTCATGGGCAATTCGCGCGAGATGGTGGAGATGTACATCGCCTGCAGCCTCGCCGGCGTCGTCTGCGTACCGGTGAATATTCTCACCACCGCGCGCGAATTGATCGACACCGCCGCCGATTGCACCCCGAGCGCGGCCTTCATCCAGCGCCAGCTCCTCGATCGCGTAACGCCCGAGTTTCTGCGCCATGATTTGCGCCTGAAGGTGGTGATACAAGGCGCGGCCGAAGGCTGGGAGCAATACGACGCTCTGCTGCAAGCGCATTCTGCGCTTGCCCAAGCCGTGAGCGCCGACCCCGAAGAAGCGGGCGTGATGATCTACAGCTCGGGGACGACCGGCAGACCCAAAGGTATTTTGCTGCGCCAGCGCGGAATCATGGAGAATGCGCACATGACCAATCTGGTGCTGCGCTACCAGGCCAACGACATCACCATGACGATGCTGCCGCTTTTCTCCTCATTTGGCTTTTGCTGGGACTTTTTGATGCCCGCGCAGGCCGGCGCGCGCACGCTCATCCTGCCGAAATTCGATCCGCTGGCCGCGATCGAGCATATCGAGCGTCACTGCGTCACCGTGCTCGCCGGCGTGCCGACGATGTACGCCCGGCTGTTCGATGCGCAGAACATCAAAGGCCGCGATTTTTCCAGCCTGCGCCTGCTGGATGTGGGCGGCGGGCCGGTGTCGGACCGGCTCAAGCTCGATCTCAAAAACGTGCACAAGATCGAAATTGTCGAAAGCTATGGATTGTCGGAAATCTCGCCGGTCGCCTCGCTGCAGGTGCCCTTCGACGAGCACAAGGTCGGCGCCTGCGGTCAGCCGTTGCCGGGTATAGAGGTCAAGGTGCTGGGCCCAGACGACGAGGAATTGCCCCCCAACACTGCGGGGGAATTCTGCTTTCGCTGCTCCACTTTCATGATCGGCTACTGGAACAAGCCCGAGCAGAGCGCGCAGGCGCTGCGCGGCGGTTGGCTGCATTCCGGAGACATCGGCATCGTCGACGAAGACGGCGAGCTGTTCGTGCGCGACCGCCTCAAGGACATAATCATCTCCAGCGGCTACAACATCTATCCCAAGGAAGTCGAGAACGCGCTGTGCGAGCACAAGGCGGTGCAAAGCGCCGCGGCAATCGGCGTTCCCGATGAAATTCGCGGTGAACTGGTGCACGCCTTCGTCGTGCTCAAGCCGGGCGCGCAGGCCGCCGCCCAGGATCTGATCGCGCATTGCGCCGCCATCATCGGCAAGCACAAGCTGCCGCGCGATATCAGCTTCGTCAGCGAACTGCCGCTCACCGCCTCGGGGAAGATTCAGCGCTTCGCCTTGCGCGAACTGCTGGCGAAATCCGCCCGGGCCGCGACCTAGGCTCAATCTGCATTCGCCGCACGAGATGCCATGCTGGCCGCACCATGAACGAAATTGCCGCGACTAAGGCGCTGGAGCGCGCGCTTGCCGAATACGACCGCAACAGCGGCGGCTTCTTTCTCGAGCGCTTTCTCGGCTGCGAACTTTCCTTCGACGGCGAGATATGCGTACTCGGCCTGGAAATCGAGGATTTCATGTTCAATTCCGGCGGCACGCTGCATGGCGGGGTCATCGCTTTCGTGCTCGATAGCGCCGCGGGCTCCCTGTTCAAGCGCGTGCATGGATCCGGCTATACCCTGGAGAGCAAGATCCAGTACCTGCGCCCGCTCGGGCGCGGGCGCGCGACCTGCAATGCGCGTTTCCTCAAGCGCGGACGCTTGGTCAGTTTTATCGAGGCGGTACTGAGTTCGCCCGACGCAAAGCCGGCCGCGATAGCGACTTCCACCTGGCATAGCGCTTAGGCGCGCAAATTCGGAACGACGTCCGGCGCGACAATCGCGCCTGCATCAGCGCCTGGCAGGACCTGACGATCCCGGCGAAAACGAGCAAGCAGCAGCCTGACTGTGCGAGTCAACCTGCGATCAACGATTTGATCTCTATTGCAAACATTCTTTTGCGATTGCCTTCTCCAAACGCGTCGTTGTATTCCTGAATCAGATTCTTCAGCGCGTCGGATTTCGCCGTTTCCATTAATTTCTCATAGCTTTCATATTCATAAAGCGCCATGTAGTTATATCCATCGCCACCATCCATTATTTTGTAGCGGCGGCCGCTCGTGACTCCAGGGAATCGGTTTAGCGCCTTGGGCATATGATCTTCGTCGTACCAGCGGTTGTACGCTTCTTCTTTTTCCGGTGGAACCTTCGCCATCACGATGAATACGCCTTTTTTTTCCATTTCCTGAATCCTCCGTTTGAAATTAACGCCATGCACATCGCGCCGCGGACAGGTTGCGCCTGCACTCGACCGAATGCAATCCTCGGTACATTAACTTGACCATCCCCGGATCACGCCGCGACCTTGTAAATCTCCTCCAGCACCGGCAGCAGGTATTTGCGAAATTGCGCCGGATTCTCGCTCATCGGAAAGTGCCCGACTTCCTCCATCACCGTGACTTTGGCCCCTGCAATGGCCTTCGCGGTTCGCAGCGTGTCTTCCGGCATGCAGGAGAAATCGTATTCGCCGGTCAGCAGGTACAGCGGGCAGCGGCGCGTATCGATGCCGCCGAGTTTTCCGCGCAGGTCGCTGTCGACGCGGTAAAAATGCAGATCGCCCTTGAATATCCCCGGACCTCCCTGCATGTACTGCCACAGCGTTTCATGGCGGTATTGCTCGGGGCTTTGCGGTGCGATCAGCCCTGACACCAATGCCGCGCAAACTTCGCCGCCGTGCACGTCGCTGCGATGCAGCCAGCTAGTGTCGTACCAGGGCTGCTGATAATCCGCCGACTCGAGCCCGATCAGCGCGCGGAACTCGCCGCCGTGAGCGTGCGCAAGCTGCAGCACGATGCGCCCGCCGATAGAACAACCCATGACGACCGGGCGCGCCAGCCCCATCGCCGCGCAGAACGCGCGTATGGTTGCTACATAGAGGTCTGTCGTCAGCTTGTACTCGGACCTCTGCCAGCCCGCCGGCGGATACGATTTCCCGTGCCAGGGCATATCGAAGGCGAGCACGCGATAGCGCGAGGTCACCGCCTCGTCGCACAACAGATGCCGGAATTGGCGTGAATCGGCTCCAGCCGTATGCAGGCATACCAGCGGTATGCCGCTGCCCGCCTCCTCCACGTAGACCCGGCATTGATCGCCAAGAATGGGCACGACGAGGTAGCGGCCTACGATGGGCTCGAATACAGGCGCGCTCATCGCGGACCTCCTTCGCGCGGCAGCGTAACGAGATCCTTGAAATACTGAAGATTGGCCATGAACGGCTGCAGGCTGCCCTCGATGCGCATCGCGCCGCGCTTGGTGAGCGCAAACAGATCGTGCCAGCCGGGCTTTGGCGCCGGCTGCCACAGCGCCATCCACGCTTCGGCCCCGGCGCGGATAGCGAATTCCCATGAACCAAGCAGCGCAACGCGCTGCGCGATTGTCGGACGCCCGTTGCGTATTGTGAGCAGGAGCTGCTCTGTGTCGATTTCGATCAGACAGCGGGTGTCGACCAGCACGCCGCGACGCAGGAGCTCGGTGTCGCTTGCGAATGTCGATTCGACCGCCTGCCTGAAGCGCTCCGCCAAGATGCGCGCCTGCACCGCTTGCCCGCTACTGCTTGAATCCGGCATACGCTTTCCTCCTGTCGCGCTGGACACCGTCATTTTACTGTTGTTCTGCTGCAGAAACTATTGCGTCGCTGTCCTGGTGAATGCTGCGCCGACGCGTCGATCGAATTCTCCCGGCCGCGCGCGGGCGCAGCGTCGCTCCGCGCCTCAGACACTGCCGTCCACGAGCCTGCTCACCACCGGAAAATACTGCTCGCCCAGACCTGCGGCGATCGCCTGGTCGAACAGCGCGTCGACACGGCGGGCGCCGGCCGCGTCGAGCCCGTGCTCGGCCGCCAGTTCGAGCGCATAGGAAAGATCCTTGCGCGCGTATTCGACGGAGAAAGCCCGGAGCGGAAACACCCGCGGGATTATCGCCTTGGCACCATGGTTTCTCAGCGCAAAGCTGTCGCCCGAGCCTTTGGACAGGGTTTCGAATATCAGTTTGGGATCGAATCCGGCGTGATGCGCAATGGCATAAGCCTCCGACAATGCAGCCACGGTCTGGAACAGCACCATGTTGTTGAGAATTTTCGTGACCTGGCCGCTGCCGATGGGGCCGCAGTGGGTGATATCAGTTGCGCAGCAAGCCAGCAGCGGTTTAACTTCTTCAAACGTTGCTTCTGCTCCACCAACCATGACCGAAAGCGTTCCCGCTTCTGCCGCCTGCCTGGTGCGCGCCACCGGCGCGTCCAGGTAGCGCACGCCGCGCGCGGCAAATTCCGCCGCCAGCGCGCGCGTCAATTTGACCGCCGAGGTCCCCAGATCGACGAAGATCTGGCCCTGTTTCATCTGTGCCAGCAGGCCGCCGGGCGCGTGTGCGAGTTCCACCAGCACTTTCCCCGAGGGCAGCGATACGAGCACCACCGCGCAGCCGCGCACCAGCGCGTCTACGTCCGCAGCCGCTTCAGCGCCCAACGCCGCCAGCCTTTGCACCGGCGCCGCGTCGAGGTCGAATACCCGGACCTTGTGCCCGCTCTTCGCCAAGATATTCCTGCACATCGGCTCGCCCATTACGCCGAGGCCGATAAATCCGATCGTAAGCTTGCTCATTTGCCTCTCCCGAAGTTCGTGATGCCGCGCCGGAAACGCTGCATTGCCCCTCATCCGGGCCAGGAAGCAGCGGCACCAACCGCCGCCTGCGCGATGCCCTGCGCATCGACGCCGAAAAACCGCCGCAGCGCGGCGCGCGTGTCGCTGCGGCCGAAGCCATCGGTGCCTAAAGTCACATATTTTCCCGGCACCCAGGCGCGGATCAGATCGGGCACGGCGCGCACATAGTCGCTCGCCGCGACGACCGGGCCGCGGGCGCCGGCCAGGCATTGCTCCACCCAGCTCCGGCGCGCTTGCCCGGGATGTTCGCGATTCCAGCGTTCGCATTCGAGGCCGTCGCGGCGCAGTTCGGTAAAGCTGGTGACGCTCCAGACGTCGGCGGCGATGTCGTATTCCTGCTCCAGGATCTCGGCGGCGGCGAGCGCTTCGCGCAGGATGGTGCCGGCACCGAGAAGCTGGACGCGCGGAAGTTTCTTCCCGGCCGCAGCGACAGTGTCGGCGCCGGCCAGGAGCGTCGGCCGCAGCAGATACATGCCGCGCCTGATCCCTTGCTCCGCCCCCGCCGGCAGCGGCGGCTGCGCGTAGTTCTCGTTCATCACCGTGACGTAGTAGAACACGTCCTCCTGCTGTTGCAGCATGCGCCGCATACCGTCCTGCAGGATCACCGCGAGTTCGCAGCCGAAACAGGGATCGTAGGCGACGCAGTTCTGAATGGTGGAAGCGAGCAGGTGGCTCGCGCCGTCCTGATGCTGCAGGCCTTCGCCGGCGAGCGTGGTGCGGCCGGCGGTGGCGCCGATCAGGAATCCGCGCGAGCGCGAATCGGCCGCCGCCCAGATCAGGTCGCCGACGCGCTGAAAGCCGAACATCGAGTAGAAGGCATAGAACGGCAGCATCGGCGTGCCGTGCGCGCTGTAACTGGTCGCGGCGGCGATCCACGAGGACAACGCCCCGGCCTCGTTGATGCCTTCCTCGAGTATCTGACCGTCCTTCGCTTCCTTGTAAAAGAGCAGTTCGTCGTGGTCCTCCGGCTCATACAACTGGCCGAACGCGGAGTAAATGCCGATCTGGCGAAATAGCGTCTGCATGCCGAAGGTGCGCGCCTCGTCGGCAACGATGGGCACGACGCGCTTGCCCAGCACCGCATCCTTCAGCAGTTGCGCCAGGATCTGCACGAACGCCATGGTGGTGGACTGCTCGCGCGCGTTCGAGCCCTCGAGTATTTTGGCGAACTGCGCCAACGCCGGCACCTCGAGTACCGGCGCGATGCCGGAGCGCGCGGGCAGGTAGCCGCCCAGCGCCTGGCGGCGCGCATGCAAGTACTTCATCTCCGGTGCTTCGGCCGCCGGCTTGAAAAAGCGCACCTGTTCGATGTCCTCATCCGACAAAGGCAGGGAGAAGCGCTCGCGAAAAGCGCGCAGCGCCTCGAGGTCGAGTTTCTTCTGCTGGTGCGTGCTCATTTTTCCCTGGCCCCAGTGGCCCATGCCGTAGCCCTTCTTGGTCTGGGCCAGGATCACTGTGGGCTGGCCCAGGTGGTGCATGGCCGTGTGATATGCGGCGTAGATTTTCACCGGGTCGTGCCCGCCGCGGCGCAGGCGGTCGATGTCGTCGTCGGACATGTGCGCGACCAGCGCCTGCAATTCCGGATACTTGTTGAAAAAATGCTCGCGGTTGAAGCGGCCGTCGGTGGCGGCGTAGGTCTGGAATTCGCCGTCGACCGTTTCGTGCAGGCGCTGCAGCAGTATCCCGTCCTCGTCGCGCGCAAACAGCGAATCCCAGTCCGAGCCCCACAGGAGCTTCACCACATTCCAACCGGCGCCCGCATACAGGCCCTCCAGTTCCTGAATCACCGAGCCATTGCCGCGCACCGGACCGTCCAGCCGTTGCAGATTGCAGTTGACGACGACGATCAGATTGTCCAGTCCCTCGCGCGCGGCCAGCGACAGCCCCGCAAGCGACTCGGGCTCGTCCATTTCGCCGTCGCCGACGAAGGCCCAGACCTTGCGCCCGACGGTGTCGAGAACGCCGCGGCCGGCCAGGTATTTCATAAAGCGCGCCTGATAAATCGCCTGGATCGGCCCCAGACCCATGGAGCCGGTGGGAAACTGCCAGAAATCGGGCATCAGCCAGGGATGCGGGTAGGACGACAGGCCCGGGCCCTTGTGCGCCAGAGCCGCGGTGTTTGCGTTCGCCGGCTGTCCTTCAGCCGCGGCAGCGCCGGTCTCGCGCCGATAATGCGCGAGCTGCGCGTCGCTCAGCCGTCCTTCGAGAAACGCGCGCGAATAGACGCCGGTCGCCGAGTGCGGCTGGAAATAGATTAAGTCCCCGCCGTCGGCGCCTTTTTTTTCGCCGGCCGGTCCGGCGCGGAAGAAATGGTTGAAGCCGACCTCGAACAAATCCGCCGCCGAGGCGTAGCTGGCTATGTGGCCACCCAGCTCGGGATGCGCGCGGTTGGCGCGCACCACCATCGCCAGCGCGTTCCAGCGCACGATCGAGGACAGGCGCTGCTCGACCTCGATATTGCCGGGGAACTGCGGCTGGTCGGCGAGGCCCACGCTGTTGCGGTAAGGCGTGTTCAGCACCGGCGGCAGTTGCACGCGGCGCTTGCGCGCATGATCGAGCAACCGCCGCAGCAGATAGGTCGCGCGCTCGCGGCCTTCGGCCTCGATCATGGCGTCGAACGCGTCCAACCATTCGCGCGTCTCGATCGGATCGGAATCCCTGGGATTGACGCGCCAGAACGCGGAGGAGCCGAGATCGGACAGGTCGGTCATGGTGGCTTCCTTAGGGCTCATTTCGAAACGGGGAGATAGCGCAGATGCTAGCGCAGAATCCGGCGCCTGTCAGAGCTGGCGGATTCAATACTGCGCGCGCCGCAGAATATTTCAGCAAGGCAATTGTCGGAGATTGGTTCAAAAGCCAAACGGCGACACGAGCTCAGAGGAAGGCAAGCAGCGCCGCCTCAGTCGCCTGCCACAGCGCCCGCGCCAGGGCCCGGTCGCGGCCCTTGGCGGAACAAGGCGTCTCGCGGCAGCGATCGTAGTACTTACCGTTAACCCCGGCTACTGCCTCGGACGTGGCGAGAAACACCGAAGTCCTGGCCCCCTCTTCGACCGGGCTGCCTTTGATGGCGAAACCCGCGTGCAGCAGTTTGGTGTCGATCACGCCGGGGTGCAGGCAGTTGACCGTCACCTTCGTTCCGGCCAGGCGCCCGGCCAGCTCGGCGGTAAACAGCACATTGGCCAGCTTGGAGGCGCTATAGGCGTCATGGCCGGAGTAGCCGCCACGAGCGCGCAAGAAAGAGCGGTCGCCCAAGTCGAGACTGCCCGAAGCGTGCACCATCGAGCTTACGCTCACAATGCGGCCGGCGGGCGCGGCCTGCACCAGATCGAGCAGCAGCCGAGTGAGCAGGAACGGGGCGAAGTGGTTTATCGCCATGGTCATCTCAAAGCCGTCGGCGCTCAGGCGACGCTCGTTTTCGAGCACGCCGGCGTTGTTGATCAGCACATCCAACGCCTTGCACTGGGACCGCACCTGCTGCGCCAGCCCAACGACCTCGCACATGCGCGAAAGCTCGCCCCAGACGGGCAGCGCTACGCTCTCGGCCTGCACCTCTGCCAGTTGCAGCGCGACGTGCTCGGCCTTGTCCCGGCTGCGGCCGTGCACCAGCACGCGGTGGCCCAGCGCCAGCAACTGTCGCGCGGTTTCGCGGCCGATGCCGTCGCTGGCGCCGGTGACCAGAATAGTTTGCGCTTTCATGCGGTGCAGCAATTCATTCGATGAAGCGCGAGCCGACGGCGACGGGCCGGCCTAAAGCTCCGGCAGGCCGGCTGCGGCCGATGCCGCGCGCATTGCGTACCGCCCGCGCTGAATCCGGAGTGACACATTGACATTTCCACAGGTTAGCGCTTACTTCAAGAGGAGGCCAGTGGAGGGTGGTCAATGTTCCACCGAAATCCCGTTTACAGACGCTTGCAATCCCATTAGACTAAATTTAGAAAGGTGGACGCGGTTCAAAATATCACCGCCGAATTCCCGTTTACAGATTCCTTCAATCACACTAGACTGAGTTTTGCATAATTCGAAGAAATTCAGCAAATCACCGGGTTTGACCCAGCCAACAACTACACCAACAAGGAGACCAGGCCATGCAGAAATCGCTGTATATCGACGCCAACAAGTGCACAGGCTGCCTGCAATGCGAGATGGCGTGTTCCTATGAGAATTACGGCGTCTTCAATATTTCCAAGTCGCGCATCAAGGTATTCAATTTCGAGCACGCCGGGCGCAAAGTGCCTTACACCTGCACCCAGTGCGCCGAGGCCTGGTGCCTGCACGCCTGTCCGGTGGATGCGATCACGCTCGATGCGCTGACTGGCGCCAAGGTCGTCAACGACGCCACCTGCGTCGGCTGCAAGGTATGCACCATCGCCTGCCCGTTCGGCACGGTGAACTACGTCGCCGAGACCGGCAAGGTGCAGAAATGCGACCTCTGCGGCGGCGACCCGGCCTGCGCCAGCGCCTGTCCGACCGGCGCCATCACCTACGTCGATGCGAACTGGACCGGCCTGGACAAGATGCAGCAGTGGGCCGGCAAGACCGACACCCAACCGCGCGCCAACGCATAAAAGGAGACAGCCATGGGATGGACACGAAAAATTCTGCGCGTTGACCTGAGCAAAGGCACGTGCAAATCCGAGCCGCTCAACATGAAATGGGCGCAGGAATACCTGGGCCAGCGCGGCCTCGCGACCAAGTACTTCGTCGAAGAAGTGGATGCGAAAGTCGACCCGCTCGCGCCCGCGAACAAGCTGATCATGGCCACCGGGCCGCTGACCGGCACGATGGCCTCGACCGGCGGGCGCTATTCGGTGATCACCAAGGGCGCGCTGACCGGCGCCATCGCCTGCTCCAACTCCGGCGGCTATTTCGGCGCGGAAATGAAGTTCGCCGGCTGGGACATGGTGATCTTCGAGGGCAAGTCGCCCAAGCCCGTCTATCTCGCCATCGAGGACGACAAGGCCGAGCTGCGCGATGCCGCGCATCTTTGGGGCAAGACAACCTGGCAGACCGAAGAGATCATCAAGAAGACGCACCAGGATCCGCAGGTGCGCGTGGCGAGCATCGGCCGCGCCGGCGAGAACGGCGTGCTCTACGCCTGCGTTGTCAACGATCTGCACCGCGCCGCCGGCCGCTCCGGCGTCGGCACGGTGATGGGCTCGAAGAACCTGAAGGCGGTTGCCATTCGCGGCACCAAGGGCGCCGGCGCCATCAAGGACGGCAAGGCCTTCATGAAAGCCGCGACGGCGGCAAAGAAGGTGCTCGCCGACAATGCCGTCACCGGCCAGGGCCTGCCCACCTACGGCACCCAGGTGCTGATGAACGTGATTAACGAGATGGGCGCCCTGCCTACGCGCAACCACCGCGACGTGCAGTTCGAGGACGCGCGCAAGATTTCCGCCGAGGCGATGCACGAAAAGCGGCCGACCGACGGCAAAGCCAATCTCGTCACCAATGCCGCCTGCTTCGGCTGCACCATCGCCTGCGGCCGCATTTCCAAGATGGACGAAACCCACTTCAGCGTGGTCAACAAGCCGGAATACTGGGGTGCTACCGGCGGGCTCGAATACGAGGCCGCCTGGGCCCTGGGCGCCGCCAACGGCGTCGGCGACCTGGAAGCGCTGACTTTCGCCAACATGATCTGCAACGAGGACGGCTACGACCCGATTTCCTTTGGCGCCACCGTGGGCGCGGCGATGGAACTGTACGAGTTGGGCATCCTGAAGAAGGAGCAGATCGGCATGGAGGCGCCTTTCGGCTCGGCCCAGGCGCTGGTGCAACTGGCGCAGATGACGGCCAAGGGCGAGGGGTTCGGCAAGGAACTGGGCCTGGGCTCGGCGCGGCTGTGCGCCAAGTACGGCAAGCCCGAACTGTCCATGGGCGTGAAGAAACAGGAGTTTCCCGCTTACGATTCGCGCGGCATCCAGGGCATGGGCCTCGCCTACGCCACCTCCAACCGCGGCGCCTGCCATCTGCGCGGCTACACCGTCGCCTCCGAAGTGCTGGGCATCCCGGTCAAGACCGACCCGCTGGTCACCGAAGGCAAGGCCGATCTGGTCAAGGCGTTCCAGGACGCGACCTCGGTGTTCGATTCCGCCGGCGTCTGCGTATTCACCACCTTTGCCTGGACTATGGCCGATCTGCAGCCGCAACTGGACGCGGCCTGCGAAGGCGGCTGGTCGATGGAAAAACTGACTGCGGTGGGCGAGCGCATCTGGAACATGGAGCGCCTGTTCAACAATGCAGCCGGCTTTACCGCCAAGGACGACGACCTGCCGCCGCGGCTGAAGACCGAAGCGGCCAAGACCGGCCCGGCTAAAGGCAAGGTCAGCGGCATCGATATCATGCGGCCGGAGTACTACAAGGCACGCGGCTGGGATGAAAAAGGCGTGCCGAGCAAGGAAACACTGAAACGGCTCAGGCTTTAGACCTGCGAGCCGTTCCGAAAAAATCCGGGACGGCTTGCAGAACGTAGGGCGCAATAGCGCAGCGCATTGCGCCCTTGTCGACATCGATGGTGCATTGAGACCTGGCGGTCCAATGCACCCTACGCCGCTGCAATGAACTCTAGGCCCCGCAGCGCGGAAGACGCAGACGAACTCTGCGTCTTCCGCGTCCTGACGGCGCTCTTGTCGAGGGACATTTCATGAAACACGTAATCATAGGCAATGGTCCGGCCGGAGTGGTCGCTGCGGAAGCCTTGCGCCGCGCCGATCCCGCCGCCGATGTCATTCTCGTCGGCGACGAAAACGAACCGCCATATTCGCGCATGGCGATTCCCTACCTGCTGACCGGCGGGATCGGCGAACAAGGGACGCACCTGCGCAAGGATGCGGGGCACTACGAGCGCCTGAACATCCGTCTGATCGTTGCCCGCGCCGAAAAGGTCGACAGCGCAGCGCGCAGCGTGACGCTTTCCAACGGGGAGAAACTCGCCTATGACCGCCTGCTGATCGCAACCGGTTCGCATCCGCTGCGGCCAGACATACCCGGCATCGACCTGCCCAACGTGCATGCGTGCTGGACCCTGGCCGATGCGCGCGAGATTGCGGCCAAGGCGAAGAAAGGCGCGCGCGTTGTGCAATTGGGCGCGGGCTTCATCGGCAGCATTATTCTGCAGGCGCTGGCCGCGCGCGGGGTCAAGCTGTGCGTGGTGGAAATGGGTGACCGCATGGTGCCGCGCATGATGACCGAGACAGCCGGCAACCTGATCCGGCTATGGGTGGAAGAAAAGGGCGTGGCGGTTCATGTCAACGCCCGCGCCGAAGCCATCACGAAAACAAGCGCCGGAGCGATGCAGGTCAAGCTCTCCAACGGGCAGGCGATCGAATGCGATCTGGTCATTGCCGCAGCCGGCGTGCGCCCCAACATCGCCTTCCTCGAAGGCAGCGGCGTCAAGGTCGGCGACGGCATCTTGGTCGACGCGCGCATGCAGACCAGCGTGCCGGGAATCTACGCCGCCGGCGATGTCACCGAGGCCGCTGGTTTTCATTCCGGCCAACCGCAGCTCAACGCGATCCAGCCCAACGCGGCGGACCAGGCGCGGGTTGCCGCCGCCAACATGTCGGGCGCGCAAACGGCAACGCAAGGCAGCCTCGCCATCAACGTGCTCGACACGCTCGGGCTGATCTCGACCTCGTTCGGCCAGTGGGAGGGCACCAAGGGCGGCGAGGGCGTGGAACTGGTGGACGAGGCGAACTACCGCTACCTTTCGCTGCAGTTCAAGGATGACGTGCTGATCGGCGCCACCAGCATCGGCTGGACCGAACATGTGGGCGCGCTGCGCGGGCTGATCCAGGGCCGCGTGCGGTTAGGCGAATGGAAAGCGAAGCTGTTGCAGGATCCGACCCAGTTCATGACGGCCTATCTGGGGGCAGCGCAGAAAGCCGCATGAAGGTCACGCTCAAGCTCTACGCCACGCTTTCAGATTACCTGCCGGACGAAGCGCGCAAGAGCAACGCACTCGAACTCGAGCTCGACGCCGGTACCACCGCGGCGCAGGTCATAGAAAGCCAGAACCTGCCGCGCAAGCTGTGTCATCTGGTGCTGATCGACGGTATTTTCCTGCCGCCCGCGGTGCGCTCCACGCGAGCGCTTGCCGAGGGCGAAACGCTCGCGATCTGGCCGCCGATCGCCGGCGGATAGGCGCGGCGATCCAGCCGATGAAGCTGCCGCTGCACTTCGAGATGACCACGACGCGGGCAGACTTCCGGCGCCTGCTGCCCGCCGCGGTCAACCATGTTCCCTTCGTCGAGGTAGACGCTGCGTTCGTGCACCGCGAGGGCGGCCGCGGCTGGCGCATAGACCTCGCGCCTTTGCCGCAGTTGCGGCTGGGCTTGATCCGCCTAGAGCGCCAGCAACTCGATTTCGACTTCGCCGGCTACTCGGCCAGGGAGATCGAGGAGTTCATGGCGCGCTTCGAAATGTATTTCCGCCGCGGCGGAGGCTGAGGGCTCATTACCAAACGGGGGGAAACATTCCCTCATGCTCCCTATAAGTCAGGCGCCGTTTCGGCAATTCTGAAACCGCCTCCAAAACGCGTTCAATCGGGCAAATGCCCGGCTGAAACAATGTTATATTTTTCGCGTGATCAATCCGACATTCAGCCGGCTGCCCTTTTACTACGGCTGGGTCATTGTCGCCACGGGCGCGTTGAGCACCCTCGCCTGCCTCGGATTCGGCCGATTTGCGCTGGGCATGCTGCTGCCGTCGATGGCGGTCACACTGGGGCTCAGTTACGCGCAGATGGGCTTCATCAGCACTGGCAATTTCATCGGCTATCTCGTTTCGGTGTTTTTCAGCGGCATGATCGTCGCCCGCATCGGGCAGCGGAATTTCATTTTTCTTTCCTTGCTGCTGGTGGGGCTGACCATGGCCTTGCTGAGCAGGTCGGAAGCATTTGCCGGGCTGCTGGCGCTGTATGTGCTCACCGGCATAGGAAGCGGTGGGGCCAATGTGTCGATGTTGAGCCTTGCATCGGCATGGTTCGCGAAAAAGAACCGCGGCAAAGCCGCGGGGTATATGTCCTCTGGCAGTGGCCTTGCCATTATCTTTTCCGGCTTTTTCATTCCCTTCGTCAACCGCGCCAGCGGCGCGGAAGGCTGGCGCGTTAGCTGGCTTTGCCTAGGGGCCATGGTTGTCCTGATAGCGTTCCTGTGCCTCATATTTTTGACGAACAAGCCCGCCGATCTCGGGCTCGCGCCGCCCGGGGAAAACGGCCACGGCGCCGCGGGCGGCGCGCGGGCAGCAGCCAGCGGAAAAATCAATATTTACGCAAGCAAAGGTATTTACCATTTGGGGGCGATCTATTTCCTCTTCGGCTACACCTATGTCATCTACGCCACCTTCATCGTCACGACGCTGGTGCAGGAGCGGGGCCTGTCTGAGGCGTTGGCCGGCAATTTCTGGTCCGTGGTTGGTTTTCTCAGCCTGTTTTCCGGGCCGGTGTTCGGTTCCATATCCGACAGACTGGGCAGAAAGACCGGTATGGTCATTGTGTTTTCCATCCAGTTCCTGGCCTATCTGCTGGTCGCTTCCGCTTTGCCGGGAATGTTTCTTCATCTTTCCATATTCCTTTACGGGCTGGTCGCCTGGAGCATACCCACGATCATGGCAGCCGCCGTGGGCGACTATGCCGGGCCCGAGAACACGCCCAAGGCGCTGGGTTTCATCACTCTTATTTTCGGCCTGGGTCAGATCAGCGGGCCCGCCATTGCCGGCGTATTGGCCGAGCGCTCCGGCAGTTTTTCATCCAGTTTTTACATGGCGGCCGCACTGGCTGCGGCGGCCGTCTTGCTCTCGGCGGCGCTGAAGACGTCGCGCCACTGAACTTCAACTCACGCTCCGAACATTCTGCGAATTTCATCCCCGAGGTCACCAACATGAACCTAGATCTCACCCTGCACGAAACCCGCGTAATCGGCTGCCTGATCGAAAAGGAAATCACCACCCCGGAGCAGTACCCCCTGTCCCTGAACGCTCTCACCAACGCCTGCAACCAGAAAAGCAACCGCGACCCGGTGCTGGACCTGGACGAGGCCACGGTGCAGCAGCTCGTCGATCAGTTGACGAAGAAACGCCTGGTCAGTGAGCAAAGCGGCTATGGCAACCGCGTGCCCAAGTTCCAGCATCTGTTCTGCAATACAACATTCGGCACGTTGAAGTTCTCGCCCGAGGAACTGGGCATCATATGCGAACTGTTCCTGCGCGGCCCGCAGACGCCGGGGGAGTTGCGCAGCCGCGCGAGCCGGCTGTGCCGGTTTGGCGATGTAAGCGAAGTCGAAACGGTCCTCATGGGCCTCGCCTCGCGCGAGGACGGCCCCTACGTGATACGCCTCGCGCGTGAACCGGGCAAGCGCGAATCGCGCTACGCCCATCTCTTCAGCGGCGAACTCGCCGGCGCCGGGGAAATGGAAAACCGGGAGGGCATAGCCGAGCAGGCGCAGGGCGCGAACGCCGAGGGCGGACGCATGGACCTGCTGGAACGCAGAGTAACCGAGCTGGAAAACGCAGTGACGGAGTTGAAGCAACGCCTCAAGTCACCCGCCGGCGATTGAGGCACAGCCTAATCCCCGGACTAGCCGCCCGCCCGGCGGCTGACTGGCGGCGACTAAGAGCTGGAGCCCGCGCCCGGATTTTCGATTCCAGGGAGGTCGGCCTTGCCCGACTCGCGCAGTATGGCCGCCTGCAGCAGTTCCTTTGCGCTTTCCTTGAACTCCAAAAACGCCATGCCGATCTTGAACCCGTTGAGCTTGGACGAGTATATAGCGTATGTCATCCGGGCTGTTGCCGTGATGGTTTTCTGCGAGGCCCAACCGTGCTCGGGTGGCAGGGTCAGGATAACGGTCACTACGTCTTCGTGAAAAACATTGTCGTCGATGACTATCGATAGCCCGGTCATGGACAGGTCATGGGTGTTCGCATGGTAGGTCGGCCGTACGGGACGGCCTTGATGCTCGGGATAGACAATGGCCAGCCTTAGTTGCAGACGAACGCGCAATGCCTGCCGTCGCTCTGCATGGTCCCACTGGCTTGCTTCCATCACCATCGCTTCCATCCTCGGGCATTCAGCGCGCGCGCGGGAGTCGCGAATCCCGCCTGCAGGCGCCCGAACGTCGAAGCAGAAAAGCCTGAAATCCGCGCGCCGGCCTGTTGATCTCGATTATCGGTCAAACCATGTCTTCCGGGCTGTGAATTATTGCCCAGCCCGATCCGGAAAGCGCAGGCGCGCGAGGCTACAGGCGATTCAGCAAGAGGGCCGCGGTGCCTTTGCGTTCGTCATGGCCTCTTGCCGAAACCGATCGGGCGCGCGTCGCAAGCCGCGGGCGCGGAACCGGGGAACCAAGTCCAGATCCGAGGCGATGCCGATGAATGGCTCGGCGAAGCGGGCTAATTGAGGAACCTTCCGAACAGCCTGGAGATGCCCTGCGCCACCTCCCCCTCGAGGGGAAACGACAGCATGCCCATCACCGAATAGCCCAGCAGCCAGGGCATGGCGTAGAAGCGGAACATAAAGAAGAACCAGGCCACGTAGACAGGCCGCATGGGCTGGATCAGGAACGCCGGCGTCACCGGCGCGAACAGCTTGAGCAGCGGATCGGTCGTCTTCACGAAAACGCGCATGAAGAAGAAATTGCTGTCATCGGGAAGGAATATTCCCATGCCGAAGCGCCCGATTAGCGTCCACATGACCAGCCCGAGCACGTAATCCAGCGCGATAGCCCAGAGCGGAATCCCCTCAAGCACGGCGCGACCTCATATTCAGTGTGATCATTCGACCGGGAAAAAACAGGGCCGGGGCGATCGCTGCTCGCCCCGGCCCCGATAGGCGTGGAACCGCTAGTGCGTTGCGGACATCACGGACGCACCCTTCGGAATCCGGACCTCGTCGATCATGTCCTGCGTCTCCTTGTCCGGTTCCTTGGTCAGCAGCGTCACCACGACCATGGCGATCAGGCTCGCCGTCGCGCCGACGATGCCGAAGCGCAGGTCGTCCAGGCCCCACCACGGCTTCATGCCGCCCCACTTGACCATGTACAGATACCAGGAGCCTGTGCCCAGGCCCACCACCATGCCGGCGATGGCGCCGGCCCGGTTGGCCCGCTTCCACCAGACGCCCAGCACCAGCGGGAAGAACAGGCCGGACATGGCGAAGTCGAAGGCCCAGGCCACCCCGCCGAGGATATTGGTCAAGCGCAAACTCGCCACCGCCGAACCGGCTGCGCCGATGAACAGAAGCAGTACGCGCGCCACGATGAGCCGGTGCTTGGTGTCCGCCTTCGGATCGATCATCTTGTAATAGATGTCGTGCGACAGCGCGTTGGCGATCGCGAGCAGCAGTCCGTCCGCGGTCGACATTGCAGCAGCCAGGCCGCCGGCCGCGACCAGGCCGGAAACCACCGCCGGCAATCCCGCCATCTCAGGGGTCGCCAGCACCACGATATCGGCCCGCATAAAGAACTCGTTGATCTGCAGGATGCCGTCCTTATTGCTGTCGATGATGCTGAGGAAGCCGACATTGCCCCATTTCTGCACCCAATCGAGCGCCATCACGGCCTCTATAGGCTTGCCGATGATGCTGGTGGCCAGGGTCGGATCAAGGAGTTGCAGCTTGGTCAGCGTCGCCAGGCAGGGCGCCGTAAAATACAACAGGAAAATGAACAGCAGCGACCAGGCGACGGAATCGCGCGCGGCCTTCACCGAAGGCGTGGTGAAGTAGCGCATCAGAATGTGCGGCAGGGACGCCGTGCCCATCATCATGCAGGCCACCAGGGTGACGAACCTGAAAGTCGCAATCGGATCGCTCGACGCCCCGGCGTGTGAGTTCGTCAGGGCACTCAAGCCCGCCACCGCCTGCGCAGGCTTGAGTATGCCTACCTGGTGCAGAACCTCGAGCTGCCCCAGCTTGGCCACCGCCGCGCCATACTCGAACTGCGGGAAATAGCCGAAGCCCTGCTTCGACGACATCCAGAATACCGGCGCCAGGTAGGCGACAATCAGCACAATGTACTGCGCGACCTGGGTCCAGGTGACTGCGCGCATGCCGCCCAGCATCGCGCACAGCAGGATTGCCACCAGCGCGATCCAGACGCCGACCCCGAACGGAATCTGCAGCACCTTGGCGGCGATGGTTCCGGTGGCATTGATCTGTGCCGTCACGTAAGTAAACGAAGCAACGATCAGGACGACCACTGCCACGCCCCGCGCCAGGTTGCCGCCGTAACGCGTGCCGATGAAGTCGGGCACCGTATAGCAGCCGAACTTGCGCAGATAGGGCGCCATCAGCACCGACACCAGCACGTAGCCGCCGGTCCAGCCCACCACGAACCCGAGGTAGGGATAGCCGGCCATGTAAATGCCGCCCGCCATCGCGACGAACGAGGCGCCGGACATCCAGTCGGCCGCCGTCGCCATGCCGTTGAACACCGACGGCACCTGGCGGCCCGCGACGTAGTAGGCGTCGACCTGCGCCGTTCGGGACAACCAGCCGATGACGGCGTAGATAACCACGGTAAAGCTGACGAAGCCGATGCCGATGGCACTTTCGCTCATTCCCATTTTTTCGCCGATGGCCATCGCAACGATGAACAGGAAGAAGCCCCCGGTGTAGAGGGCATAGATCTTGGGCAGGTTGTCGATGAAATTGCCTTGAATTCTGAACATGCTCATGAGTGTCTCCTCCGGTTATCCGTTATTCTTCTTCGGCCATGCCGAATTCGCGGTCGATCGCGTTCTGCTGCCTTGCGAACACGAACAGCTGCACGACAAAGACGATCAGCGACCCCTGCGCCGCCATATAGAAGCCGAGCGGGAAGCCAATGAATGAAAACTTGTTGAGCTGTGGCGCAAACCAGTGAATGACGAAAGAAAAGAAAAACCAAATCACGAGATTCACGATCATCAGACTTCTCGTCCGTTTCCAGTGTTCTACCCTTTTTTCCGCTTCAGTGCTCATCGCATACCCTCCTTTGGTTGTATCCTATACCCGATGACCTATTCCCCCTTCAGCCGCCCCAAGCCCGACGATTGTGTCAGTGCCGAAAAGAATGTACGCATGTTTGTTCGAAATTACAATATGCAGGGTCGACCGCGATACTGCATAATCCGCCCATGCATGCGCCAAGCAATGCCGCCAAGATGGATTCGCCCCTCCAGCCGCCGATCCTCGATCGCGTCATCGCCGCGCTGCGCCGGCTGCTTCGCCGAAGGCGCGGCACGGTACCGATCCGCGACGCTGCCGCACTGCGCGACTTTCTGCGCACGCGCGCCAGCTACGTCGCACAGATGACACTTTACGGTTACCTGCGGACCCGGGCAGGTACCCGCCTTGCCCTGCTGTACGAGGACGAACAGTTCGGCATCGCCGCCAACATTGCCAAGTGGCACGTCTGGCTCGCCTGCCTGTCCGATCTTGCCGCTTATGCCGGGGGGATGATGCGTCGCAACAGCGACGCTTCGGATGCCGATGTCGGTCGTCTGATTTGCCGTCTCGTGAACGAGATCCTTGCCGAAACCGGCACGCCCGAAGAAGCGGGCGTGGAATTTGCCGGTCACGCTGAGCGCGTGCGCGCGCGGCTCGCGCTTTGCAACTGGAGCGCGCAGAGCGACGACGACACGCCCTTCTGCGACAGCCCGGGCGCGCTTATATACTGGGCGCCGATCGTCGATGTTCTGAAAGAGCTTGACGACGAGATCGTGCGCAATTCGATGCGTTTCCGCTGGCAGGAGATCCGCCGGCAGTTGCGCCAAACGCTCGATGCCGCGTCGGTAATGGCCACGACGGACCTTGGCGAACGCGCCAGGGAAACCGAGCGCACGGCGGCGCCGCACGCCTGATCGGGCCGCGATCTGCTGCCGGGCCGTTGCCGCCATCGGTGTAGCCACCCGCGAGTCGCGGTGCAGCGCTGGGCCGGGGTTCCCGCAGTCGCAGCCCTTGTCGTTGTCGTCATCAGCCATGACGCCTCGCCCTTTGAAATACCCCGGGGAACGTATATGTTTTGGTATTGCCCCGCGCCACCGCCTCGCCGCATAGCCGCACGCCAATGGAAACAAACGCCGACAATTCCCGCAATTATTGTTAATTATTCTTGTACATTTTTGTCACACTATACTTAACAGCTTACTGGAAACTTACGGCACGCCGAACCGTCGACAGCGCCCGCGCGACCGACCTGCCGGGCGGCACGTCGCATCGAAGAAACAGCGCCAGTGCCAGGCGCCGTATGCGCCGGTCGATAGGACGTCTTCGATCCTGAACCACTTCTGTTCGGACTGTGCTTATGACAAGTATCAACATCCTTCCGGAAAGCATTTGATATAAGAATAGCCAGTACTGTTCGCGGCTGGCCGTCGGAAGCTGAAAGGCCCGTGGATTCTCTCGTGGGCCCCTTGGTTGGAACTCCGACTCGAGATCAAGTATTCCGGCGACGAAAAAGGAGACCGCTAATGTCCCGCAGACTCTATTTCGCTTGGCGCTTGTATATCCGGCTTCACTATTCCTGGCGTCTCGCTTGGCACAAAGCCGCGTACCAGCACGCTTTGTAAAGCGCCCTACGGCGCGATCGACGTAGCGCACGCCATCGTCAGCGCCGCCCATCGTCCTGCGCCTGCGGCGGTGACGCGAGCAGGGCGCGGACTTCGATTACACTGCGCGCATGGTTTCGTGTATACGCATCGCGCCGCTTGCCCTCCGGTTCGCCGTCGCGCCGCCGACTGCAACCACAGGGTGATCGCCTGAAGGCGCCGCGCTTTCCGTTCTTCTATGGCTGGGCCATCGTGGCCGTGGCCTTTGTCACCATGGGCGTGGCGGTCAACGCGCGCACCGCGTTTTCGCTGCTGTTCCCGCCCATTCTCGAGGAGTTCGGCTGGGAGCGCGGCGTGACCGCAGGAGCGTTCTCGTTCGGCTTTTTCATCTCGGCGGTGCTGAGCCCCCTGCTCGGCCGGCTGATGGACCGCCACGGACCGCTTCTAGTGCTCGAGGCGGGCGTGGGCATCATGGGCGTCGGACTGCTGCTGGCCGCGCAGGTGAGCCAGCCATGGCATCTTTATCTCACGCTCGGCGTGCTCGTCGGCTCGGGCAGTGTGGCCCTGGGCTTTACCGGCCAGGCGCTGCACCTGCCGAACTGGTTCGTGCGCCGGCGCGGCCTGGCGATGAGCATCGCCTTCTCCGGCGTCGGCATCGGTTCCATCGTCCTGCTGCCCTGGCTGCAGACACTGATCCAACATGCAGGCTGGCGCGCCGCCTGCACCGCCATGGGCATCCTGGTGTTCGGCCTGCTCGCGCCGCTCAACCTGCTGGTGCGGCGCCGGCCCGAGGATCTGGGCACCGGTCCGGACGGGGATCTCGCCGCGCCGGCTTCCGCCGCCGCCAAGCCGCACGCAAACATCGTTGATCACGCCTGGACGTCGATCGACTGGACGCTCAATCGGGCGCTCAGAACGGCGCGCTTCTGGTGGATCGCCGCCGGCTATTTTTGCGGTCTCTTCTCCTGGTACGCGGTGCAGGTGCACCAGACCAAATACCTGATCGAATCCGGCTTCGCGCCGATGTACGCGGCTTGGGCGCTGGGCTTTGTCAGCTTCGCCGCGATTCCCGGGCAGATTGCGCTCGGGCACATCTCGGATCGCATCGGCCGCGAGTGGGTCTGGACCGTGGGCAACGCGGGTTTCGTGCTCTGCTACATTGCCCTGCTGCTGATGCACCACTGGCACAGTCCCGCCCTGCTCTGGTTCATGGTGCTCGCGCAGGGCCTGCTCGGCTACGGCCTCACCTCCGTCGTCGGCGCCATTCCCGCCGAGATCTTCGCCGGCCGCCACTACGGCGGCATTTTCGGGACCCTGATGGGCATCGGCATCGCCGGCGGCGCACTCGGCCCCTGGCTCACCGGCGCGCTCTACGACGCCAGCGGCAGCTATGCGCTCGCGTTTTCGCTCGCCATCGGCTGCAGCCTCGCCTCAGCGCTATGCATCTGGCTGGCGGCGCCGCGCCAGATACGCGCAGTGGCCGGGCGCATGGGGCGCGCTTAGCTTAACGCCCCGGTCGCCTGGAACTCGCGACAGGCGCCCGGATCGCTAGCGGCGCGCCATCGGGCCCGGATCGGGGCCGGCGTGTTGTTTCATGCAATTGCACTACTGCGCCGGCACCGTCGTGCGCAGTTCCCTGTAGATGCCTCCGCTCTCCACACTGCCGCTGACAGTCCCCTCGCCGCGCATGCGGCGCAGGCAGTCGTTGCGGTCTCCCGCCGGAAGGCGCTCGCAGCGGATCAGCCGATTTTGTTCGTACGCGCTCTGGCCCTCGCCGAGGTCCCCGCGCTTGGCCGCTTGCAGCGCAGCGCCGGCTTCGCGCAGGCAGGTCGCGCGATCCTGGTTCGACTGGCCGCCAATGCAGGCAGCGCGGTCCTGCTGGTAGCGCGCTTGAGCTTCCGCCAGCTTGCCGCCTGCGGCAGAGGCCATGCCTGCGATGAGCAGCGCAGCGACTGCACCTGCCGACAGACCGAGGAAGGTAACTATCTTTTGTCCGGAACCGGACCGATCGCGATTGCTTGTAGATTGCACGATGGCTTCCTTTTCGACAAAAGGGGAGGCTAGCAAGCAGACATTGGCGCCGTCTGTGCGCCATCGAACAATATCGGTGGCGAAGCCTGCAAACCGGCCGGAGAACTGACAGGGACGCGGGTTTCCGGCTGGTGTCAGCCTGCCTTATCGCGCAGCATTTCGCGCAGCTTGAATTTCTGAATCTTTCCGGATGGCGTGGTCGGCATCGCCTCGAGCACCAGCAGCCGCTCGGGGATGTACTGCATCGCGATCTTCTGGGATTTCAGGAACTCCACGATGGAAGGCAGGTCGATGCTCTGACCCGATTTGGGCACGGCCACGGCACAGGCGCGCTCGCCCAGCCGCTCGTCGGAATAGGCCACGATGGCCACCGTGGCGATAGCGGGGTGCCGGTATAGCAGCGCCTCGATTTCGACCACCGGGATGTTCTCGCCGCCGCGGATGATCACATCCTTGCTGCGTCCGGTGATGCGGATGTAGCCGCGTTCGTCCATGCGCGCGAGGTCGCCGGTGTCGAACCAGCCCTGCGCGTCGGTGCCGTTCCACTGCGGGCGCTTCAAATAGCCACCGAAATTCGAGCAAGAACGCACCAACAGAGCGCCGACCTGATCCGCCGGCAGCCCGGCGCCGTTGGCGTCGGCCACCTTGAGCTCCGCGCCAGGCAGCGGACTGCCATCGGTGTTGAAGGCGCGCTCGTCGTCGTCCTCGGGCTCGATCAGAGTGACGGCGCCGTTTTCGGTCATGCCCCAGGCCGACACGATCTTGGTTCCCAGCGCCTTGCGCGCCTGCTCGACGAGCGGACCCGGGATAGGCGCGCCGGCGCAGAGGAAAGTGCGCAAAGTCGGTACGCTTTTGCCGGACTCGGCGACGAACTTGGCGAGATCAGCCAGGAACGGCGTCGATGCCATGGTGAAGGTTACGCCTTCGGCGCGGACCAGGTCGATCGCCTTGAGGGGTTCCCAGATGTCGAGCAGCACGGCGCTGGCGCGCAACACGATGGGCATCATCAGGCCATAGATGAAGCCGGTCTGATGCGCCATCGGCGAGGCCATGAGCACGACGTCGCTCGCCCCCAGATGCAGGCGCTCGGCGTAGGGAATGATGTTGGACATCAGGGTATTGGCCGTGTGCATCACGCCCTTGGGTTCGCCGGTGGTGCCCGAAGTGTAAATAAGCTGGGTCACTTCGTCGGGACCGGGCCGGGCGCGCGTCAGGATCGCACGCGCGCCGGGCTCGTCCTGCCAGGCGGGCCTGCCCAGCAGCGCGTCGAAGCTGTTCGCGCCGCTGCCGCCGACCACGACGACATGCTTCAAATCAGGCAAGCTCGGCTGCAAGCTCGCAATCATCTGCTCGTAGTCAAATCCGCGGAACCGCTTCGGCACGATCATCACCCTGGACTCGCCGTGCTTGAGCATAAAGGACAGTTCGCGCTCCCTGAAGATGTGCATCAGCGGGTTCAGGACGGCGCCTATGCGGCAACATGCGAGGTAGGTGACGGTAAACTGCCACCAGTTGGGCAGTTGGCAGGAGACGACATCGTTGTGGCCCACGCCCATGCGTGCCAGGCCCAAGGCGACGCGCTCGGCCATGGCCGCAAGCTCGCGGTAGGTGAAGCGCGTGAGGGTGCCGCTTTCTGCCTGCACCGCGGTCAGCGCCAGCTTATCGGGATCGCCGGCGACGCAGGCATCGAGGTCGTCGTTGATGGTCTTGTCGTGCCAATAGCCGCGGGCCACGCTCTGGGCGCGGCGGGGCGCGATGAGGACGGCGTCGAATTCCATGGTGTTGTCTCCTCCAATGATTGAAGCGGCCTTCGGCTCTGCGGGTTGATCGCTATTCCTGGCAGGTGGAATCGTATACCAAGACCAAGACGCCGTTTCAGAACTGCCGGCGCGGCCTGCGGCCCGCCGCGCTTTTTTCAGGCGGCGACCAGACGCTGCCGGCAGCAGCTTCGCCGATCAGGCTAGCGCCGGGTAATCGGTATATCCCTGCGGCCCGGTCGTATAGAA
>JBQMQE010000003.1:0-54884 GCA_052172655.1 Burkholderiales bacterium | reverse complement strand
TTCATGTCGATCTCCTGGATTCCAGTTCCGTCCTGAGTATCGCCTTCAATGCCTTTCGGTGCGTGGGAGTTCCTGGGGCGCCCAGCGGGATGGATCTTCGGGCACCGGCGTGAGGCAGTAGCGCTCGTCAAGCCGCCCGAGTGTCGGCTGAGGTAGAATACCTACCTGGTAAAACTTACGGAGCGAGTGATGAGTGCCGTGCTTGTATCAACCAAAGGACAGATCGTTCTTCCCGCTGCCGTCCGCAAGGCGCTCGGTTTAAAGCCTGGAATGCGTGTCGACATCCGTGTCGAGGGCAAAGGTGCGCGCATCACTCCGGCGCCGGCCAAGAATACAGCGACGCTTTCCGAGATCCAGGCAATCCTCAAGTATTCCGGCCCGCGGGTGCCGGTGAAGGACATGCGGGTCACGGACTACAAGGACTGACGGCGTGCGCGCCCTGGATACCAACGTGCTGGTGCGCGCCCTGGTGCAGGATGACGCGGCACAGGGACGGCGTGCTCAGGCCTGCCTGAGCGCTCAGCCGGTGTATGTTCCAGTAACGGTCATCCTTGAACTGGAGTGGGTACTGCGCTCGCGCTACGGGTATTCGCCCAAAGCCATTGCGGACGCGATGGAAAAGCTCGCGATACTGGAAAATGCCATCGTCGGCGAGCAGGCGGCAGTCATCGCGGCGGCCGCGAAAATGCGGCAAGGTTGGGACTTCGCTGACGCGCTTCACCACGCACTGGCCGCCGGCTGCGATGATTTCGCCACGTTCGACGCCAATCTCGCACGGCGCGCGGGCCGTGATGATTCGACTGCTCCCCCGGTGATCGCGATCTGACGCAGCGCGAGCCGGATGCCCCACAGCGCTGCCGATCAGTGCTGGCCGATCCCGAGGTGGCCGCCGATTTTCGGCGGGAGATGCGGCGATTTCTGCCTTCGGACCTGGTGACCCCAACGGTGGAGAAGCCGGTATTCTGGAGTTATCTCGCGGGCCTCGTGGACGACCTGTGCAAGCAGGTCCGGCAGAGCTTGTCCGGCGAAAAGACACGCCCCGGATTCCAGATGTGATTTGTGCGAGTGCGCACATGCCTGGTCGCCGGCGCGGGCGCTGGTCACCCAGCCCGCCTGCGTGCTCGCCGACGAGCCTACCGTCAACCTCGACCGCCACACCGGGGCGCAGGTGTTCGAGATGATGCTGGAACTGAATCGAAGCCGCGGCACCAGCTTCGTCATTGTCACCCACGATCCCGGCATCGCCGCGCGCGCCCAGCGCATATTGCGGTTGCAGGATGGGGTGCTGAATCCGGACTGAAAATCCGTGTGCCGGTGATTCAAGTCCGCCGCAGCGCGTCAGGCGCGTCTGAACAGCGCAAGGAACTCGGCCGCGAGCACGAACAGGGCGCCGAAGCCGCGATTCATCCAGCGCAACTGGCGCGGCTCGCGCAGCAGCCGCAGCACGCGCGCGGCGAACAGCGCATACCCGCTCATGACGATGATGTCGACCACGGTGAGCGTGGCCATGCACACGAGGTACTGCGGCAGCGGCGGCGCGTGCGGATCGATGAACTGCGGCAGCACGGCCAGCAGGAAAATCGTCGCCTTGGGGTTGCTCGCGTTCACCAGGAAGCCCTGCACGAACAGCGCGCGCGGCGTGCCGGCCGCGGTTTGCGCATGCGCGAGTTGCAGCGGCCGCGCCTCGGCGCGGAACTGCTGCCAGCCCAGGTAGCACAGATAGGCCACGCCGAAGCCCTTGACCAGGTTGAAGGCGAGAGTGGAGGCGGCGAGCAGCGCGCCCAGGCCGATGCCGACTACGACCAGTTGCAGCGCGACGCCGAGTTGCATGCCGGCGATGTTCGGCAGCGAGCGCCGGTAGCCGTAGCGCATGCCGCTCGCCATGCAGGAGATGGCGCCGGCACCGGGCGAAAGGCTGATCAGTATCGCGGCGACGATGAACGCCAGCCAGACCTGCAGGTTCATGCGAGCTTGATGCCTGCGCTGGCGGCGAAACGCCGGCAGGCGCGCTGCATGATTATTTCAGCGGCCATGCTCGCTGCGCCGTTGCCGGCGTCTGCGCCAGGCACGGATCACATAAGCGCGCCAGCCCAACTGCACGCAGGCGTATCCGAGCGCGGCCAGGATCAGCGCCAGGGCCAACAGGCCGACCGCGAGCGGCGTGCCCAGGGACAGCGCCCAGTCTAGAAAAGCATTCAACGACGCGCCCAGGCGCGACCACTCCATGTCCGGCGGCGGGGCCAGCGGCGCGGCGTGACCGCCGATGATCAGCCGGCCGATCAGGTAGGCGAGCACGTACAGCGGGCCGATGGTGAACGGATTGGTGTAGAACGTGGTGACGAGCGCCACCGGCAGATTCACCCGCAGCGGCACGGCGAGCAGCGCCGCGGTCAGCATCTGGAACGGACCGGGGACCAGGCCGGCGAACATGCCCACCGCCACGCCGCCCGCCACCGAGTGGCGGTTCAGATGCCACAGATTCGGATGCTGCAGAAAGCCGCCGAACCGTACCATATGCCGGTGATTGCGCACGCTTTCGTGGCTGGGAAGGTATTTCTTGAAAATCTTGCGTGGCATCGGATCTGCAGTCGAAATCAACCTTACTATGGCTCGATTGTAGGGCAATTCAACCGCAGCGATGCTCGTTCGTTAAGCTGCGATGCGGTTCAATTTCATCGGTTTTGCGCTGGGCGTGTGGCTGTTGCAGCAGCAGCCGCAGTTGCCGCCGCTCGTCTGGGCGCTGTTGCTCGCCCCGCTGCTGGCCGCATGGTGGTGGCTGCGGCCTCGCGCCGCGGTCGCCGCTGCCTTGCTGGCTGGCGCGATATTTGCCGCTGTCGGGTTCTTCTATGCCGCGGCCTGGGCCCAATGGCGCCTGGCCGATCGCCTGCCGCAACAGTGGGAGGGCGTGGATGTCGGCGTCACCGGCGTGGTGGCGAGTCTGCCGCAGCCGTTCGAGCGCGGCGTGCGCTTCGATTTCGATGTGGAACAGGTCGAGCCCGCCGCGGCGCGCCTGCCGCAGCGCATCGCGCTCGCCTGGTACAAGGGCGCGAGCCGCGAGGCGTTCCGGGACAGCGCGCCGATACGCGCCGGCGAGCGCTGGCGCTTTACCGTGCGCCTGCGGCGCCCGCACGGCAGCGTCAATCCCTACGGCTTCGACTACGAGTCCTGGCTGCTGCAGCGTTCCATCGGTGCGACCGGCTATGTGCGTCCGGGGGGCAGCGCGCGCCTGGACGAGCTGGTGCTGCGGCCGGCTTACCTGCTGCAACGCGGCCGCGAAATCCTGCGCGAGCGGCACCGGGATGCGCTGCCGGGCTATCCCTACGCCGGCATCCTGATCGCGCTCGCGATCGGCGATCAGAATGCCATCGATGCGCGGCAATGGCGGTTGTTCGCGCGCACCGGGGTGTCGCATCTCATGTCGATTTCCGGCCTGCATGTCACCATGGTGGCGAGTCTGTTTGCGGCGCTCGTCCACTGGCTGTGGCGGCGCTCATCCGCCCTGATGCTGGCATTGCCGGCGCGCAAGGCTGCCGCGCTGGCCGGGTTCTTCGCCGCCCTCGGCTATTGCCTGATTGCAGGTTTCGCCGTGCCGGCGCAGCGCACGCTCTACATGGTGGGCGTGGTAGCGCTGGCGCTGTGGTCGGGCCGCGTGAGTTCGGTGTCGCGTGTGCTCTGTGCCGCGCTGTTGCTGGTGCTGCTGCTCGATCCCTGGGCGGTGCTCGCGCCCGGATTCTGGCTTTCTTTCGGCGCGGTCGCAGTCATCCTGTACGTAGCGACCGGCCGCTTGCACGCAGGGCGGGAGCTTGCGCCCGGGCAAGGCCTTACCCCCGGGCAAGGCCTCGCCCAGCGGCAAGGCGCCGCCTTGGGCCGCAGCGTCCTTCAATGGGGGCGCGTACAGTGGGCGATCACGCTGGCATTGGCGCCGCTGCTGCTCATTTGGTTCCAGCAGATGTCGCTGGTGTCGCCGCTGGCCAATGCCGTGGCCATCCCGCTGGTTAGCCTGGTGGTGACGCCGCTGGCGCTCGCCGGGAGCGTGCTGCCTTTCGATTTCATGCTGAAGCTCGCGCATGCGGTCATGGCGCTGCAGATGTGGCTGCTCGAGTGGTGTGCGGCGTTGCCCGCAGCCGTGTGGCAACAGCATGTGCCCGCGGCCTGGACCGTGGCGCTGGCCCTGGCCGGCACCGCCTGGCTGCTGTTACCGCGCGGCGTTCCGGCGCGCTGGCTGGGCCTGCTGCTGATGCTGCCGATGTTCACCGTAGCTCCGCCCGCGCCCGCTGCTGGCGCGCTGTGGTTGACGCTGCTCGACGTGGGCCAGGGCTTGGCGATATTCGTGCAGACCGAGCGCCACGCGTTGCTCTACGACGCCGGGCCGGCTTACAGTCCCGAGGCCGATAGCGGCAGCCGCGTGATCCTGCCGTTCCTGCGCGCCTCGGGCATCGCGCGGCTCGATGCGATGGTGGTCACCCACGACGACAACGACCATGCGGGCGGCGCCGCTAGCGTGCTGTCGGGTGTGCCGGTCGCGGCCTTTTACTCGTCGCTTCCCGCGTCCCATGCGGCGTGGCGCGCGGCCGCAGGCTACAGGTTGCCGTGCGCTGCCGGGCAGCGTTGGGACTGGGACGGTGTGCGCTTCGAACTGCTGCATCCGACGGCCGCCAGCTACGCCATCGACAGGCTAAAGTCCAATGATCGTAGCTGCGTGCTGAGGATTGCCGCCGCGCGGGGCGCGGTGCTGCTCACCGGCGACATCGAGGCGCGTTCGGAACAGGAACTGCTCGAGCGTGCGCGGAAAGAACTGCGCGCCGATGTGCTGGTGGTGCCGCACCACAGCAGCAGCACTTCGTCCACCGAAGAATTCATCGCCGCGGTACAGCCGCGCTGGGCCGTACTCCCGGTTGGATATCGCAACCGCTTCGGTCATCCGAAACAGGCGGTGATCGAGCGCTATCGTGCCAGCGGCGCGCAAATGCTGCGCACCGACAACGCGGGCGCGGTGCGGGTGCGCATCGACGGCGAGGGGATAGCCGTGGATGGCTATCGTGGGCTGAGAAAACGCTACTGGTATGCGCAGTAACGCGCCAGCTCCGCGCGGCGCATCTGCTTTTCGCGGCGCCGAACAGGTGCAGCCGTGCCGACGAATGGCGCATGTTCGGCCTGCTATACTTTTGGCGCGAACCATACGTGGAGTGACAAATGGGAGAGGAATTCAGGCAGCGCCAGGTGCAATGCATCACCGCTAGCGGATTGCACCGGCTGGCCTATACCGAGTGGGGCGATCCGGGCAACCGCAAGGTGCTGGTTTGCGTGCACGGCCTGTCGCGCTGCGGACGCGATTTCGACACTCTGGCGCGGGCCATGGCGGGCGATTGCCGCGTGGTCTGTCCCGACGTGCCCGGCCGCGGCTTGAGCGGCTGGCTGAAGAATCCGATGGAATACCAGGTGCAGACCTATGTCGCCGACATGGTGACCCTGCTCGCGCGCCTGGACGCCGACTGCGTGCATTGGGTCGGCACCTCGATGGGCGGTCTGATCGGCATGACGCTGGCCAGCTTGCCGGAGACGCCGCTGCAAAAACTGGTGCTGAACGATGTCGGGCCCATCGTCGCCGCGGCTTCGCTTGCCCGCATCGGCGAGTATCTGGGCAAGGCGCCGCAGTTTCCGGATTTCGCCACGGCGGTGCAATACATACGCGCGGTCAGCGCGCCCTTTGGCGCTCACAGCGACGCCGAATGGTCCACGCTCACCGAGCACGTCACGCGCAGGCAGCCTGATGGCAGCTACCGCATGCACTACGATCCGGCCATCGCCGTGCCCTTTAGCGCCGCCGCGCCCGACAAGGACATCGAGTTGTGGCAGTACTACGACGCGATCAAATGCCCGACGCTGGTAATCCGCGGCGCCTTGTCCGATCTGCTCAAGCGTGACACCGTGGAAGAAATGGCCCGCCGCGGCCCGCGCGCAAAAACAGTGGAAATTCAGGATGTCGGCCACGCACCCACGCTGATGCACCAAGACCAGATCGCGATCGTGCGCGATTTTTTGCTGGCAAGCTGACATAGCCTATCGTTTGCGGCTTGATTCGCAGCTCTGCGCTATTGCTTTTATCCCTAGCGCGCGCAGCGCGCAAATCCGCCCGTACCTGACTACGCCTGAATCCGCGCCGCCGGATCCTGCCGGTAGAACAGCGCCAACTGCTGGTATAGCGCCGGGTAGATCGAACGCACCGCCTGCGGCAGGGTGAAGAAAACTTCGGAGAGGACGGCGAAGAACTCGGCCGGATCCTCGCTCGCGTAAGGGTCGATCACCGTGTCCATGCCGCGGTCCACCTGGGTGCAGAATTCGTCGTAGGCCGCGTCCCAGGCCGCGAGCCATTGTTCGCGTTCCATATCCGCGTGCGGCGGCGGAAAATCGTCCATGTCGCCGCGGCTCATGTGCAGCTTGTGGGTGAATTCGTGGATCACCACGTTGTAGCCGGCCGCACCGAGCTTGATATCCTGCCAGGACAGGATCACCGGCCCGCCGGGCCAGGCTTCGCCCGAGAGCGCATCGTCGAATTCGTGCACCACGCCGCTCGCGTCCATTTCCTCGCGCCGCACCTTGAATTCGCCGGGGTAGACGACTATGCCCACCCACCCCTGGTAGGCGTCCAGGCCGAGATTGAGGATGGGCAGGCAGGCCTGCACCGCGATCGACAGGCGCACCGCATCGGTGAGGACGAAACCGCGTGCGCCGTGCATTTCCTTTTCGTCGAGAAACAGCACCGTGTGATCGTGCAAACGCTGCCATTCCCCAGCCGCCAGTCCCTGCAGAAACGGCAGGCCGCCGCTCACTTGCCGCCACAGCGCCGGATCCAGGGTCGAGCGGCGTAGAGCGCGTCTTCTGCGCCACGTTTTGAAAAATCCCAGCATCGGGCAATTATCGCCGATTTGCGTTTGGTCACGGCCGTGCGCCTCGGTCGGGCGATATAATGCAATCATGGACAGGGGGGTGCAGACTGCACGCGTCAATTCGCCCGATCCGGCGCTGGATTCGATCGCGGCCGGCTTGCCCGAAGCCGACGCCGACCGGCTGCGCCGCGCCTACGCGCTTGCTCTGACCATTTATGCGGACAAGCGGCTCGGCACGGGGGAGCCGGCGCTGGAGCACGCGCTGGGGGCGGCTTCTTCCCTCGCCGCGCTGCGGCTGGACGCAGAGACGCGCATCGCCGGCATCCTGTTTGCGGCGCCGCAGTATCTGCCCGACAGCCAGGACCAGCTCGCCGCCGGATTCGGCCCTGCAGTCGCGGGCTTGGTGGCGGGCATCGCCAAGCTCAACCGGCTGCGCGTGGTTACCCGCGCACTGGCGGGGCAGGAAAGTGGCGCGGCCCATAGCTCGCAAGCCGAGGTGCTGCGCAAAATGCTGCTCGCCATGGTCGAAGACATACGCGTGGTGCTGTTGCGGCTGGCGAGCCGCACGCAGACGCTGCGCTTCATGTCGCGCTCGCCCGACGTACTGCGCCGGCCGTACGCGCAGGAAACCCTGGACATCTACGCGCCGCTCGCCAACCGCCTGGGCATCTGGCAGCTCAAGTGGGAACTGGAAGATTACGCGTTCCGCTACCTAGAGCCGGAGCTGTACAAGAAGATCGCGTCCATGCTGGACGAGAAGCGGGTCGAGCGCGAGAGCTTCATCGCCGCCGCGGTGAGCGCGCTGGAGGCGGAATTGCGCGCGACGGGCATCCGCGCCGAAGTGCTCGGCCGGCCCAAGCACATCTACAGCATCTACAACAAGATGCGCGGCAAGAGCCTGGACTTCTCCGAGATCTACGACGTGCGTGCGCTGCGCGTGCTGGTGGATACGGTGAAGGACTGCTACACCGCGCTGGGGGTCGTGCACAACCTGTGGACGCCGATTCCGAAAGAGTTCGACGATTACATCTCGCGCCCGAAAAGCAACGACTATCGTTCCCTGCACACGGCGGTGGTCGGTCCGGACGGGCGCGCGCTGGAAGTGCAGATACGCACGCACGAGATGCACGGCCACGCGGAACTGGGCGTGGCCGCGCACTGGCGCTACAAGGAGGCGGGCGCGGGGCGGGGGGGCGGGCGGCCGGACCCGTTCGACGAAAAAATAGCCTGGTTGCGGCAAGTGCTCGCCTGGCGCGACGACGTGGCCGAGTCAGTCAACTGGGTGGAACAGTTCAAGCGCACCGCGCTGGACGATACCGTCTACGTGCTCACGCCGCAGGGGCGGGTGCTGGACCTGCCGCAGGGATCGACGCCTGTGGATTTCGCCTACCAGTTGCATACCGATCTTGGCCACCGCTGCCGCGGCGCCAAGGTCGACGGCGCGATGGTGCCGCTCAATTACAAGCTCGCCACCGGCCAGCGGGTCGAGATTACCGCAGCCAAAACCGGCGGCCCCAGCCGCGACTGGATGAACCCGGCGCTGGGTTACCTGCGCAGTTCGCGCGCGCGCAACAAGGTGCGCCAGTGGTTCAACACGCAGGCGCTGGCCGAGACCGTCGCCCAGGGGCGCGCCATCGTCGAGCGCGAGTTGCAGCGCGTGGGCACGACCGGCGCCAATCTGGACCACCTGGCACAGCAACTGGGGTTCGGCAAGAGCGAGGAAATGTTCGCCGCGGCCGGGCGCGAGGAAATCGGAATGAGGCAGCTACAGACTGCGCTGCGTGGTGCAGTGCCGCAGCCGAGGGCGCCACGCGGGGCCGTGCCTGCCGCTGCGGCGCCGGACGCCCTGATGCCGGTCAAGAGCAGGGCGGACGCCAAGGACGGCGGCATACTCGTCGTCGGCATGGACAAGCTGCTGACGCAACTGGCCAAGTGCTGCAGGCCCGCGCCGCCTGACGCAATCGCCGGCTTCGTCACCCGCGGCCGCGGGGTGTCGATACACCGGCGCAGTTGCCGCGACCTGCAGCGCCTGGCCGAGCTTCAACCCGAGCGCATGATCGAAGCCGACTGGGGGCAGCAAAAGGACGGCGTGTTTTCGGTGGACATCGTGGTGCAGGCGCACGACCGCCAGGGCTTGCTGCGCGATATTTCGGAGGTGCTCTCGCGCGAGAAAATCAATGTCACCGGGGTCAACACGCAATCGAAGCAGCATATGGCCCACATGTCCTTCACCGTCGAGATCTGCGATCTGGAACAGTTGCAGCGCACCCTGGCGCAGGTGAGGGAAGTGCAAGGGGTGCTTAGCGCGAGCAGGCGATAGTGGAAACCGAACTCAAGCTGTTGCTCGCGCCGCAGGACTTGCGCAGGCTGCGGCGCGATCCCGGCATCCGGGCGCGGCAGCAGGGACGTGCGGCTACGCGCCGCGTGCGCAGCGTCTATTACGACACCCCCGAGCATGCATTGCTGCGCGCCGGCGTGGCGCTGCGCCTGCGCGCGGACGGCAGGCGCTGGCTGCAGACCCTGAAGACCGAAGGCCAGGCCGTGGCCGGGCTGCACCTGCGCGAGGAATGGGAATGGCCGCTGCCGGGCGCGGCGCTCGATTTCGGCCTGCTTGCGACGACGCCGCAGGCTAAGCTGTTTCGCTCCCCCAGGCTGCGGGCGAAGCTGGGACCGGTTTTTGCGACCGATTTCACGCGTACCAGCCTGCGCCTGGGTTTCGCCGACGGCAGTCTGGCCGAGCTATGCCTGGACAGCGGCGAAGTCCGCAGCGGCCGGCGCGCGAGTGCGATCAGCGAGGCGGAAATCGAGCTCCTCGCCGGCAGTCCGGCGCGGCTGTACGAGCTTGCGCTGGAATTGACGCAACGCGTGCCGCTGCGCCTGGGACAGGCGAGCAAGGCCGAGCGCGGCTACGCGCTGGCGCGCGGGCTGCCGCCGCAACCGGTCAAGGCTGTGGCACTGGAACTGGACCCACAGGCCAGCGTGGCGGCCGCATTCACCGTCATCGTGCAAAGTTGTATGGCGCACCTGCAGGCGAACGAAGCAGGTTTTCTGGCAGGGAAGGACCCCGAGTATCTGCACCAGGTGCGTGTCGCATTGCGGCGCATGCGCGCCTGCTTCAGCCTGTTCAAGTCCGTTATCCCGCAGGCCGCGTTCGCGTCGGTCATTGAGCAACTGCGCGCGCAGAACACGGCGCTCGGGAAGGCGCGCGACTGGGATGTGTTCGTGCACGAAATGCTGCGCGCGCTGCGCGCGCAGCGCGCCGGCGAAGCTGCGGTGGCGGCGTTCGAGCGGCGCTGCATCAGGCTGGGGCGCGCGCAGCTTCGCGCGGCGCAGAGCGCGGTCGCCTCGGCTGCCTGGCAACGCCTGTGGCTTGAACTCGGGACTCTGCTGGCCGAGGGCGCCTGGATGCAGGAGCAGGCGGCGCTTGCGCTGCCGGTTACCGGTTTCGCCGCGAGCCTGTTGCAGCAGCGCGCCGCCACGCTAAAAAAACGCGGCAAGCGGCTGCAGGAACTGGACGCCGCGGGGCGCCATCGCCTGCGCATCGCGGCGAAGAAGCTGCGCTATGCGGCGGAATTTTTCACCGCGCTGTTTCCGAAACGGCGCGTGCGGCCTTACGTTCGTTCGCTTGCCGCGATGCAGGACGTACGCGGCG
Organism: Burkholderiales bacterium; assembly: GCA_052172655.1. GTDB lineage: Bacteria > Pseudomonadota > Gammaproteobacteria > Burkholderiales > SG8-39 > 2-12-FULL-64-23. The sequence continues at coordinate 44,345 of JBQMQE010000003.1, read as the reverse complement.
GCCTGAACGATGCCGCAACTTTGCTGCGCCTGCTGCCGGAAGCCCTGGCCGGCGCGCGCGCGCCCGATCAGCGCGTCGCCGGCATGATCCAGGGCTGGAGCGCGGCCGCCACGCATCTGCAGCTCGACGCGCTTGGCCGGGCATGGGAGCAATGGAAGCAGCAAAAGCCATTCTGGAAATCACCGCATGCAATTTCCTAATCCAAGGAGCTAGTCATGTTTGAATCCGCAGAGCTTGGCCACAAAATCACGAAGCAAGTTTATGCCCGGCAGGAGCCCAAGCTGCGCGAGGCCCTGCTCAACGCGCAATTCGACCTGGCGCAGGCGAAAAAATTTCCGGTGCTGATCCTGATCGGCGGCGTGGACGGTGCGGGCAAGGGCGAAACCGTCAACCTGCTCAACGAATGGATGGATCCGCGCCACATCCAGACGCGCGCCTTTGGCGATGCCTCGGACGAGGAAGCGGAGCGCCCGCGCATGTGGCGCTTCTGGCGCGAACTGCCGCCCAAGGGCAAGATCGGCATCCTGTTCGGCTCCTGGTACACCGCTCCGATCGTGAGCCGTGTGCTGGGGCAGTCCGACGCCGCCGCCCTGAAAGGCAGCCTCGAGGAGATCGTGCGTTTCGAGAAAATGCTCTGCGATGAGGGCGTGCTGTTGCTGAAGTTCTGGTTCCACCTGTCCAAGAAACAGCAGAAAACGCGCATGCAGGAGCTGGAGAAAAATCCGCTCACGCGCTGGCGCGTCACCAAGTTCGACTGGGACCGCTTCAAAATGTACGATGCCTTTCGTCAGATCTCCGAGCGGGCACTGCGCGAGACCAGCAGCGCCAATGCGACCTGGACCGTGGTCGAAGGCGCGGATGCGCGCTATCGCAGCCTCACCGTCGGCAAGCTGCTGCTGGAGGCGATGAAAAAGCGGCTGGAGAAAAGCAACTACAAGGAGCGCCGGGTGCAGGCTCCGCCGCTGCCGACAATGGACAACCTCGGACTGCTGCGCGACCTCGACATGACGCAAAAAATCGCGAAGGAAAAGTACGAAACGCAACTGGAGAAATGGCAGGGCCGGCTGAACCTGCTGTCGCGCGACAAGAAATATTTCAAGAAGCATTCGCTGATCCTGCTGTTCGAGGGCTCGGACGCGGCAGGCAAGGGCGGGGCGATCCGGCGCATCACCGGCGCCATCGACGCGCGCCATTTCCAGGTGGTGCCGGTGGCGGCGCCGACCGAGGAGGAGCGCGCGCAGCCCTATCTGTGGCGCTTCTGGCGCCATGCGCCGCGGCGCGGGCGCATCACCATTTTCGATCGCTCCTGGTACGGGCGCGTGCTGGTGGAGCGCGTCGAGGGTTTCTGCGGCGTCGCCGACTGGATGCGCGCCTACAGCGAGATCAACGACTTCGAGGAGCAGTTGCTGCGCGGCGGCGCGATCGTGTGCAAGTTCTGGCTGCAGATTACCGCGGAGGAACAGTTGAAGCGCTTCACATTGCGGCAGAAAACCAGCTTCAAGCGCTTCAAGATCACCGAGGAGGACTGGCGCAACCGCAAGAAATGGGGCGAATATGAGCAGGCGGTATGCGACATGATAGACCGCACCAGCACCGAGATCGCGCCCTGGACCGTGGTCGAGGCCGAGGACAAGTATTTCGCGCGCGTCAAGATCCTCAGGACCATCGTCGAGCGGATGCAGGCTGCGCTCTGATGCCGGAACGAGCTCTGGCCCAGGGGAGCAAAAGGGGGCGCCTCCCCATTAATTGAACACGCTTTAAGCCGCGGGCAGATCGAAGCTGCGCCGGACCATGAGGCAGTCTTCCGAACCCGCCTGAAACTCGCGGCACACCAGCGGCCGGTTTGCATAGACGCTGCATTGCGCCCGGCTGCCGATCTCCCCCGAGAGCGCGGCACAGCGCTTGCCGTGGCACAGCATGCGCCTGTGTTCGAAATCGATCAGTTCGTCCGGGATGCCTGCGTCGTCGCCATCGCCGATGAACGCCGGCCAGGACTCCGAGTAGGCGCAGCATGCGCCGCAGGCAAGGCAGTTGGGAACCAAGCGGCGCCGCTACATCCGCTCGAACACTGCGGCGATACCCTGCCCGCCGCCGATGCACATGGTCACCAGGGCATAGCGGCCGCCACAGCGCTGCAGTTCATACAGCGCCTTGACCGTGAGCAGGCAGCCGGTGGCGCCGATGGGGTGGCCCATGGCGACGGCACCGCCGTTGGGATTGGTCTTCGCCGGATCGAATTGCAGATCCTTGGCCACGGCGCAGGCCTGCGCCGCGAACGCCTCGTTCGATTCGACCACGTCCATGTCGCTCACCTTGAGCGCGGCGCGCGCGAGCGCTGTCTGCACCGCGGGCACGGGGCCGATGCCCATGTACTTGGGATCGACGCCGGCATGTCCGTAGGCGACGAGGCGCGCCATCGGCTTCAGCCCCTTTTTCGCCGCGGCGCCGGCCTCCATCAACACCACCGCCGCCGCGCCGTCGTTGATGCCGGAGGCGTTGCCGGCGGTGACCGTGCCGTCCTTCTTGAATGCGGTTCTGAGCTTGGCCATGCCTTCAATGCTCGCGTCGGCGCGCGGATGCTCGTCGGTGTCGAACACGGTCACGCCCTTGCGCGTCTTCAGTTCGATCGGCAGGATCTGCTCCTTGAAGTAGCCCTTTTGAATCGCGTTGATTGCGCGGCGGTGGCTTTCCACCGCGAATTCGTCCTGCTGCGCGCGCGTGATGCTCCATTTTGCGGCGACGTTCTCGGCGGTGATGCCCATGTGCACGGTGTCGAACGGGTCGGTGAGCGCCCCCACCATCATGTCCACGGTGCCGCCGTCGCCCATGCGCTGGCCCCAGCGCAGCGTCGGCATCAGGTAGCCGCCGCGGCTCATGGATTCGGCTCCGCCCGCGAGCGCGATATCCGCGTCGCCCAGCAGGATCGCCTGCGCCGCGCTGACGATGGCCTGCATGCCGCTGCCGCACAGGCGGTTCAGTGTCATCGCCGGCGTGTGATGGGCCAGGCCCGCATCGATCATCGCCACGCGCGACAGGTACATGTCTCTCGGTTCGGTATGGATGACGTGGCCGAAGACCACGTGGCCGACCTCGCCCGGATCGATCTTGGCGCGCGCGACCGCTTCGCGCGCGACCCTGGCCGCAAGTTCGGTCGGCGCTATGTCTTTCAGCGCGCCGCCGTAATCGCCGATTGCGGTGCGTACACCGCTTACCACCACGACTTCTCTGCTCATCTGGGCTCTCCTTGAGAATGTGCGCGGCGCTTAGCCGTGCCCGCGCCGACAATAATGCCTCTCTTGCATCTTACGCCTTTTGCTCCAGGTCAAACCGCTGCGCCATGAGCGGCCACAGGCGCGTCTTCGCTAAACGTTCATATTTCCTTCAACGGCGTGTCATTCTTGCCGGCTATCTTTTGCGCACCGGGGCAAAGCCGATCACCCGACCAGGAGAAATTGATCATGATGGAGCAGAAAACGAATTTTCCGCTTGTCGACCGGATTGAGCGGCCGAATGCCATTGCGCAAAGACTGGCCGAGATCCTTGCGACTAGCCGGCGCGACTGGTTCCCGCGGGGGCCGGCGCCGGGGTGCAGCTCAACTGTTCGCGCGGTCGAGTATTGCGCCGCGGGGGCCCGCTAGAGGTAATGCTGCGCCACGAACCACGCGATAGCGGAGATAAAAGCCGAGCAGGGAATGGTGAGTACCCAGGCCCATACGATGTTACCGGCCACGCCCCAGCGCACGGCGTTGAACTTGTTCACCGAGCCGACGCCGACGATGGCGCCGGTAATTGTGTGGGTCGTCGATACCGGCACGCCTAGCCAGGTGGCGAGGAACAAGGTGATGGCGCCCCCGGTTTCGGCGCAGGCGCCGCCCACCGGTTTTAGCTTGGTGATTTTCTGCCCCATGGTCTTGACGATGCGCCAGCCGCCGAACATCGTGCCCAGCGCCATTGCCGACTGGCAGGCTATCACCACCCAGAACGGCAGGGGATCCTTTGACCCTGACGCGCCCGCCGCGATCAGCAGCATCCAGATGATGCCCATGGTCTTTTGCGCGTCGTTGCCGCCGTGCCCTAGGCTGTAGAGCGAGGCCGAGACGAACTGCAGCCGGCGGAACCAGCGATCGACGCGGCGTGGCGTCGTGCGCGAGAACATCCACGATACTGCGAGCATCAGTATTCCGCCGAGCACCAGGCCAAGCAGCGGCGACAGCACAATGGCTGCCGTGGTCTTGAGAAAGCCGGCCGCCACCAGCGACCCCACTCCGCCCTTGGCCACCGCGGCGCCGGCGAGACCGCCGATCAGCGCGTGCGAGGAACTCGATGGAATGCCGAAATACCAGGTGATGAGGTTCCAGCAGATTGCCCCGATGAGCGCGCCGAACACGACATGGTTGTCGACGATCGCCGGGTCGATGATGCCCTTGCCCACCGTGGCCGCGACGCTCAGGCCGAATACCAGGAAGGCGACAAAATTGAAAAACGCCGCCCACAGAACCGCCCATTGCGGACGCATCACCCGCGTCGACACGATGGTGGCGATGGAATTGGCGGCGTCGTGAAAGCCGTTGAGAAAGTCGAACGCGAGCGCCAGCGCGACCAGGATTACGAGGACGTGGAGGCTCATCGGCGGGCGGTCGTGCTCAGGCGTTTTCGATCACGATGCCCTGGAGGATGTTGGCCACGTCCTCGCAGCGGTCGGTCACGGTCTCCAGGTGCTCGTACACCGTGCGCAACTTGATCAGCTCGCGCACATCGGGCTCGTCGCGGAACAGTCGCCCGATGGCCGCGCGCATGACGTGATCGGCGTCGGACTCGAGCCGGTCTATGTCCTGGCATATCGCCATGATCGCGTCGGCGTTGTCCATGCTGGAGAGCAGCGCCACGGCGCTTTTCACCTTTTCGCAGCACTCCACGCAGATGTCTGCCAGCTTTTTCGCATCCGGCGACAGGATGCGTACGTCGTACAGGAACATGAGCTGCGCCGAGTCCTCGATCAGATCGAGGATGTTGTCCATTTCGGAGATCAACTGGTGAATGTCGTCGCGATCGATCGGCGTGATGAAGGTCTTGTGCAGCAGTTCGATCGTGTTGCGGGTGATCTTGTCGCCGCGCTTTTCTATTGTCTCGACGTTGCGGGCGCGGCGCTCGAGGTCGTCGCCGCTGGCCATGAGCGCGGCGAGTTCACGGCTGCCCTCCAGGATCAGCGCCGCGTGCTCGTTGAACAGATCGAAAAATTTGCCCTCGCGTGGCATGAAGCGACTGAACATCGCGACCTCGACTGGATAAAAAGGGGTTAATTGCTTGTTCGGGATATGTGCGGTTTATGCAATAGCCGCCGTTTCGACGCCGAATTGTAGCAATAGCCGCGGGCGCTGTCCCAAAAAAACTGCCGCGTCGCGTTTTTTGAAAAAATGGGGTGGCGGCGACCGGTACGCGGGGAATCACTCGCGCGCGAGTTCCCCCAGCAGCATCAGTTGCGCCGAGCGCGGCAGGGTGCCGCGCGGATTCTTGCGCTTGTAAAGACCGTCGGCATTCATGTCCCAGGCCTGGCGGTTATCCTTGAGGTAGGGTTTGAGCCCCTCGTTGATGACGCGCTGTTTGAGTTTTTTGTCCAGTACCGGAAAGCACAGCTCGACGCGGCGGAAGAAGTTGCGATCCATCCAGTCGGCGCTGGACAGATACACGTTCTCCTTGCCGCCGTTATGGAAATAGAAAATGCGGGTGTGTTCGAGAAAGCGGCCGACGATCGAGCGCACCCGGATGCGCTCCGACAGGCCTAACACCCCGGGGCGCAGCGCGCACACGCCGCGCACCAGCAGGTCGATGCGCACACCGGCCTGCGAGGCCGCGTAAAGCGCTTCGATCACCGTCGGCTCGAGCAGGGCGTTCATCTTGGCGATAATGCGCGCGGGTTTGCCCGACTTCGCGATGCGGGCCTCGTTCTTGATCGCGGCGATCACGTTCGCGTGCAGGGTGAACGGCGCCTGCCACAGGTGGTGCAGCACTCCCGCCTTGCCCAGGCCGGTGAGTTGCTTGAACACTTCGTTGACATCGGCACAGACGGCGGCGTTGCAGGTGAACAGGCCGAAGTCGGTGTAAAGGCGCGCGGTGCGCGGGTGGTAGTTGCCGGTCCCCAGGTGCGCGTAGCGGCGCAGCTTTCCGTCCTCGCGCCGCACCACCAGCGCCATTTTGGCATGTGTCTTGTGCGCGACCACACCGTAGACCACGTGCGCGCCGACTTCCTCCAGCCGCTCCGCCCAGTTGATGTTGGCTTCCTCCTCGAAGCGCGCCATCAGCTCCACTACTACAGTCACTTCCTTGCCGCTGGCGGCCGCTTCGATCAGGGCTTCCATGATGGCGGAGTCGGTGCCGATGCGATAGACCGTCTGCTTGATCGCGACCACCTGCGGGTCCTTGGCGGCTTCCTGGACGAAATTGACCACCGGCGTGAACGACTGGAACGGATGATGCAGCAGCACGTCGCCCTTGCGCACCGCGGCGAAGATGTCGGCCCGCTTCGCCAAAGCCGAAGGGCGCCCGGGACGAAACAAGGGGAACGCCAGGTCCGGCCGGTTGACGAGCTCGGGAATCTGCATCAGCCGCACCAGATTGACCGGCCCGTTGACCTGGTACAGGTCCGCCGGGCCGAGGTCGGTCTGCTGCAGCAGGAACTCGGCCATGCCCTGGGTGCAGTTGTCGGCGACCTCCAGGCGCACCGCGGCGCCCAGATTGCGCAGCGGCAGCTCGCCCTGCAGCGCGGTGCGCAGGTTCTTCACTTCCTCTTCGTCCACGAACAGATCGCTGTTGCGGGTTACGCGAAATTGGTAGCAGCCGCGCACGCTCATGCCCGCAAACAGCTCGGATGCGTGTTCGTGCAAGACGGAGGAGAGGAAGACAAAATTCTGCTGCTTGCCCGGATGCAGCCCGCTCGGCAGCCGGATCATGCGCGGCAGAATGCGCGGCGCCTGCACGATGGCGGCGCGCGAGGCGCGGCCGAAGGCATCGCGACCCTCCAGCTCCACGGCGAAATTCAGGCTCTTGTTGAACACGCGCGGGAACGGGTGCGCCGGATCCAGGCCGATCGGCGTGAGCACGGGCATCATTTCATTGAAGAAATAATCGCGGACCCAGGCGCGCTGCGCTTCGTTGAGATCGTTGCGGCGCAGGAAGCGCACGCCGGCATTCTCCAGCTCGGGCAGGATATTTTCGTTGAGCAGCCGGTACTGGCGATCCACCAGCTCGTGCGCGATGCGGCTGACCGAGGCAAACACCTCGCGCGGGTTCACGCCGTCGGGCCCGGCGCTGGACAGATTGACGCTGATCGTTTCCTTCAGTTCGGCGACGCGAATCTCGAAGAACTCGTCCAGATTGCTGCTGACGATGCAAAGAAAGCGCAGGCGTTCGAGCAAGGGCATGTCCATGTCCTCGGCCTGGGCCAGCACGCGGCGGTTGAACTCGAGGATGCCGATTTCCCGGTTGAGGAGCGGGATCTGCTTCGCGGGCATTGGATTTGGTTATTGAAAAGCATTGCCTAGTTGCACAATGTAGCAGAAATACTACGCCCCGCAGATATTTGTGAGAACGGCGAGCGAATCGTCCACCGCCAGCTCTAAATTCGTGGTCCAAATTCGCGTCTCTAAATTCGTTGCGCGTCCAAGTTCCCGGTGCTAAGGTAATCGCGCCATGCAATACGAGACTCTTGCCGCGGTCGACCTGGGCTCCAACAGCTTTCATCTGCAGATCGGCCGTGTCGTCGAGGACCAGATCTACCTGCTCGATGGCCTGCGCGAGCCGGTGCGGCTGGGCGCGGGGCTGACGCGCGACAAGCGCATCGACCGCGCCACGCAGGTGCGCGCGCTGGACGCGCTGCGGCGTTTCTCCGACCGGCTGCGCGGTTTGCCCGCGGACGCGGTGCGCGTGGTCGGCACCAATGCGCTGCGCGTGGCCAAGAATTCGCGCCTGTTCCTGGTCGAGGCCAAGGAGGCGCTGGGTTTCCCGATCGAAATCATCGCGGGGCGCGAGGAAGCGCGGCTGATTTACCTCGGCGTGGCGCACAGTCTGCCGCTCAGCCGGGAAAAGCGCCTGGTGATGGATATCGGCGGCGGCTCGACCGAGTTCATCATCGGCATCGGTGTGGAGCCTGAACTCATGGACAGCCTGTACATGGGCTGCGTCAGCTTCAGCATGAAATACTTCGCCGACGGCAAGATCGAGAAGTCCATGTTCAAGCAGGCCGAACTCGCGGCCAGAAACGAGCTGCAGACCATCGTCAAGCAGTACACCCGGCACGGCTGGGCCGAAGCCGTCGCCTCGTCCGGCACCGCGCGCTCTATTGCCGCCATCCTGGAAGCCAACGGCTGGAGCGAGCACGGCATATCGGCGTCCGGCCTGGACAAGCTCAGGAGCGCTTTCCTCAAGGCGGGCGAGGTCGAGCGCTTAAGCTTGCCCGGCCTGCGCGAGGACCGCACGTCCATACTGCCGGGCGGCCTGGCCATCATGTGCGCCGCGTTTGCCGAGCTTGGCCTCGAGCAGCTCAGCGTGACCGACGCCGCCCTGCGCCAGGGCGTGCTGTACGATCTGCTCGGCCGCGTGCAAAAGCACGACATGCGCGAGGTCACGATGCGCCAGTTCATGCGCCGCTACCACGTCGACACGGCGCAGGCGCGGCGCGTGGCGGAGCTGGCGGCAAGGCTCTATTGCCATCTGCACCAGGGCGGGAGCGACCCGCATGCAGCACAGGCGCTCGCCTGGGGCGCGGCCTTGCACGAGATCGGCATTTCCATCGCCCACAACGGTTACCACAAGCACTCGGCCTATGTCATCGCCAACGCCGACATGCCCGGTTTCTCGCGCATGGAGCAGTCGCAACTGGCGCGGCTGGTGCTCGCCCATCGCGGCAAGCTGGCCAAGCTGCAGGACCTGAGCCCGGTCCCCGGCGACTGGGAGTTGGTGTTCTGCCTGCGCTTGGCCAGCCTGTTTTGCCGCAGCCGCACGGATATTGATTTGCCGCGGCTTGCGTGCGAGTTGACCGAGAGCGGCTTTCGCCTGCTGCTGCCGGCGGACCTGCTGGAGGATCGCCCCTTGAGTGCCGCCGCGCTCGCCGATGAAGCGGACGAGTGGAAATCGATCGGGCTGCGCCTGGAATTGAAACCGCTGCGTGATGCAGCGGCCAAGGCGGCTTGACAAAAAACCGGCGCTTGCCTAAAGCAGATCCGGATTGATGACGGCGCGCAGGATGACGTCGCCCGCTTGGTTCGAAAACCACCACAGCGCGCCTTTCTTGATGGTCCAATCGGCCTCATCTCCCGCAAGCAGGCTGGCGGCGAGTCGCCCCAGCGTAGGTTGGTGGCCGACTACCAGGACCGTGCTCTTGCGCCGCGGCCAGCCGGTTGCCGCGATGATGTCTGTAATATTCGCATGTACGCCGATGCGACGCTCCGTGGTGTAGGCCAGATCCAGCGCGGCGGCGGTTTGCTGCGCGCGCTTGGCCGGGCTTGCCAGAATCAGGCAGTCGCTGGGCAGCCTCGGCCTGAGCCATTGCGCCACTTGCTTTGCCTGCCTCAGCCCCTTCTTGGTTAAGGCGCGCCCGGAGTCGGGCATCCCGTCCTCGGCGTCGGCGTGACGCCAGAGCAGCAGATCCGTGGTGAGTTCAGCTTTGTTCTCAGTCATGCTGGTCGGTCTCCGCGTAATCAGCCTGGATCGAAATGCAGCGACTGCCCAAGCGGGTCAGCCGAGGAGCGTGAGCGCGCCGGTGAGTATGAACAGGCCCGCCGCGGCCAGTCGTATCGCTTTCATCGGCAAGCGTGCGGCAAGCTTCCCGCCTATCATAACCGCAGGCACGTTGGCCAGCATCATGCCCAGCGTCGTGCCCAGCACCACTGCCGCCAGACTGTCGAAGCGCGCGGCCAACGCTATCGTTGCGAGTTGCGTCTTGTCGCCCATCTCGGCCAGGAAAAAAGCAAGCAGCGTGGTGACAAAGGCGCCGGCGCGGTGGATTTTTGGATCGTCGTCGAGCGCGTCCGGATGCAGCGCCCACAGGCCGAAGCCGATGAACAGCAGCCCGGTCACCCACCGCATCGCGTCCGGTCCGGCAAGATGGGCGAGCCAGGCGCCGAGCGAACCGGCCAGCGCATGATTGGCAAGCGTCGCCACCAGAATGCCGGCGATGATGGCCCAAGGCTGGCGCAGCCGCGCTGCAAGAACGAAGGAAAGTAGCTGAGTCTTGTCCCCGATTTCGGCGACGGCGACCAGCAGGGTGGAGGTGAGGAAGGCTTCCATAGGGACTCATCCGGGACCGGGCGGAACTAACCGAAGACACCTTGCTCCGGCGCGAACGGCGGCTACTCCCTGATGACAGCGGGCAAATTATACGCCGCGTTGCGCGGCGCGCGGCTTCAAGAAGTCTTGTGCGGGCAGTCAGTCTTGATGCAATCGGCGTACAGGTGCAGCGAATGCTCGGTGATGACGAAGCCCCGCTGCTTGGCGATCTTGTTCTGGCGCTTTTCGATCTCCGCGTCGTAGAACTCCTCCACCCGCCCGCACTGCATGCACACTAGATGATCGTGGTGGCTGCCGGCGTTGAGTTCGAACACGGCGCGGCCGGATTCGAAATGATGCCGCTGCAACAAGCCGGCATGCTCGAACTGCGTCAGTACGCGATAGACCGTTGCCAGGCCGGTGTCCAGTCCGTCTGCCACCAGCAGCTTGTACACGTCCTCGGCGGACAGGTGCCGCACCCTGCTTTTTTCGAACAGATTGAGAATCTTGAGCCGGGGCGCGGTGGCTTTGAGGCCGATAGTCTTGAGATCTTCAGGCTTGCTCATATTGGTCCGTGGCTGTGATCGATGGGCGGTCAAACTAGGATATCATATAGCGTTCCACCCCTCTAGAGAACGAATTCAATCCATGTCTTTACGCGTACTCGCCTCTATGGCCGCGCTGCTCCTCGCTTCCTGCGGTTCCGTCAGGCTGCCCATTCCGGAGCTCAAACCTTACCGGATCGAAATCCAGCAGGGCAATTTCATTTCCCCGGAAATGGTGTCGCAACTGAAGCCCGGCATGACAAAGGATCAGGTGCGCTTCGTCTTGGGCACGCCGCTGATCGCCGACAGCTTTCATGCCGACCGCTGGGACTATGTCTTCCGGCGGCAGAGGGTGAATTCGAGCGAGTTGGAGCAGCGCAAGATCGCGGTATTCTTTGAGGACGGCAAGTTCAAGCGCGTCGAAGGCGACCTGACGCCCGCGGCCGATGCCGGGGTCAAGGCGCCTGACGCGCGGCGGGCACCGGCCGCCGGCACGCAGGCGCAGCCCGCTGCGCAAACAGCCTCCGACGCAGTCAAGCCGGCGCCTGGCGTGGCTGCGAGCCAGCCTGACGCGACGCCAGTTCCGCCGGCGCAGGACCAGCCCCAGGAAAAAAGCTGGTGGCAACGGCTCAAGGATAAGTTTTAACCTGATCGCAGAATTTTGAAGATATCCGCATGAAGATCGCTATTGCCGGCAGTTCCGGGCGCATGGGCCGCACCCTGATCGAGGCGGTGTTGTCGGGCAAGGATCTGAAGCTGTCCGCGGCGCTGGACGTTGCGGGCAGCCCTTATCTTGGCAAGGACGCGGGCGAGGCCATGGGCAGCGCCTGCGGCGTCGCGGTCAGCGCCGACTATGCCGCCGCTATCGCCGCCTCCGACTGCCTGATCGACTTCACCCGGCCCGAGGGCAGCCTGTTGCATCTCGAGGCCTGCGTGAAGTCAGGCACGAACATGGTGATCGGCACGACGGGTTTCAGCGCCGCGGGCAGGCAGCGCATCGTCGATGCGGCAAAGCGGATTGCCATCGTGTTTGCGCCGAACATGGCGGTCGGCGTCAACGCCACCATCAAATTGGCCGAGGTCGCGGCGAAAATCCTGGGCGATGCCTACGACGTCGAGATCATCGAGGCGCATCACCGGCACAAGGTCGATGCGCCCTCGGGCACGGCGCTCAAGCTGGGCGAAGTGGTCGCCGCGGCGCTGGGCCGCGACCTGAAAAGTTGTGCTGTGTACGGACGCGAGGGCGACACCGGCGAGCGTGACGCGAAAAGCATAGGATTCCACTCGGTCCGCGGCGGCGACATCGTCGGCGAGCACACCGTGATCTTCGCCGGCAGCGGGGAGTGCATCGAGATCACCGTGCGCTCGCAAAGCCGCATGACTTATGCCGTGGGTGCGCTGCGCGCGGCGCGCTTCCTCGGTAGCAAGGCCTCGGGTCTTTACGATATGCAGGACGTGCTCGGTCTCAGGTAGGGTGTTAGCTGTTCGTGGTTCGTGGCTCGAACAACGAACCACGATCGCGCTGCCCGGTTTGGCGCGAATCCCTGTTGCAGGTTATAATCACGCAGCTTGACGGGACGGGACATGCGTTGTTCCTGTCCCGTTTCTGTATATAAATCCTGGAGTTAGCCGTGCCCTCGCCGTTCCCGCCCGCCATCCTCGCGCTTGCAGACGGGACAATATTTCACGGCTTGGGCATCGGCGCCGCCGGCAGCACGGTGGGCGAAGTGGTGTTCAACACGTCCATGACCGGCTACCAGGAAATCCTCACCGATCCCTCCTATTGCCGTCAGATCGTCACGCTGACCCATCCGCATATCGGCAACACCGGAATCAACCGGGAAGACCAGGAATCGGCGCAGGTGCATACGGCTGGTCTGGTAATCCGCGACCTGCCGCCGCGCGTATCGAATTTCCGCAGCGCGCAAAGCCTGTCCGATTACCTTACAGCCGGCAAGATCGTCGCCATCGCCGGCATCGACACGCGCAAGCTCACGCGTATCCTGCGCACCGATGGGGCGCAGGCAGGATGCCTGCTCGCGGCCGCGCCAGGCGGTGCGCTGGGCGAGGCGGACGTGGTGCGCGCCGTTACCCTGGCGCGCGCGTTTCCCGGCCTCGCCGGCATGGACCTGGCAAAGGTGGTGTCGGTGCGCGAGCCCTACGAGTGGAACGAGGGTGCATGGGCGCTGGGTACGGGTTACCGCAGGATCGACAGCCATCGTTTTCATGTCGTCGCCTATGACTACGGCGTGAAGCGCAACAGCCTGCGCCTGCTGGCCGAGCGCGGCTGCAAGGTGACCGTGTTCCCGGCGCAGACGCCGGCAAAGGCGTTGCTGGCCGCGAGGCCCGACGGCGTGTTTCTCTCGAACGGCCCGGGCGATCCGGAGCCTTGCGCTTACGCGATCGAAGCGATACGCGAAATCATCGCGAGCGGAACGCCGACCTTCGGCATCTGCCTCGGCCATCAGCTGATCGGTCTAGCCTCCGGTGCGAAGACCATGAAAATGAAATTCGGCCATCATGGTGCCAACCATCCGGTGAAGGATCTGGAAACAGGCCAGGTGTTGATCACCAGCCAGAATCACGGCTTTGCCGTCGATGCGGCGACACTTCCGGCCAACCTGCGGCCGACCCACGTATCGCTGTTCGACGGCAGCCTGCAGGGTATGGCGCGCACCGACCGGCCGGTGTTCTGCTTCCAGGGCCACCCCGAGGCGAGCCCGGGCCCGCACGACATCGGTTACCTGTTCGATCGCTTTGCGCAACTGATGGAAGCAGGAAAAGCATGAGCCGCGAAGGGCGCAAGGCCATTGTTTCGTTCCGTTTCTCGCTGACGCTCTTCGTCTTGACGTTATTCGCTGTGCCGTTATTCGCTATGTTGTTATTCATCTTGTCAGGTGCGAATCGCTGATGCCAAAACGCAGCGACATCCGCAGCATTCTGATCATCGGCGCCGGCCCGATCGTCATCGGCCAGGCGTGCGAGTTCGACTATTCCGGCGCGCAGGCGTGCAAGGCGCTGCGCGAGGAGGGCTACAAGGTCATCCTGGTGAATTCCAATCCGGCCACCATCATGACCGATCCGGAGATGGCCGATGTCACCTATATCGAGCCGGTCAACTGGCAGATGGTCGAGTCCATCATCGCCCGCGAGCGCCCGGACGCGCTGCTGCCGACCATGGGCGGGCAGACCGGGCTGAATTGCGCGCTCGACCTGGCCCGGCACGGCGTGCTGGAAAAATACGGCGTGGAAATGATAGGCGCCTCGCGCGAGGCCATCGACAAGGCCGAGGACCGCGAGAAATTCAAGCAGGCGATGAAATCCATCGGCCTGGACTGCCCGCGCTCCATGCTTGCGCACAGCATGGAAGAGGCGCTGCAGGTGCAGGCGTCGATCGGCTACCCGGTGGTGATCCGGCCGTCCTTCACGCTGGGCGGTTCCGGCGGCGGCATTGCGTATAACCGCGAGGAATTCGTCGCGATCTGCGAGCGCGGCCTGGACGCTTCGCCGACGAAGGAACTGCTGATCGAGGAATCGGTGATCGGCTGGAAAGAGTTCGAAATGGAGGTGGTGCGCGACAAGGCCGACAACTGCATCATCATCTGCTCGATCGAGAACCTCGATCCCATGGGCGTGCACACCGGCGACTCGATCACCGTGGCGCCGGCGCAGACGCTGACCGACAAGGAATATCAGATCATGCGCAACGCCTCGATCGCGGTGTTGCGCGAGATCGGTGTGGAGACCGGCGGCTCCAACGTGCAGTTCGCGATCAACCCGGCCGACGGCAAGATGGTGGTGATCGAGATGAATCCGCGTGTGTCGAGATCAAGCGCGCTCGCGTCCAAGGCGACCGGCTTTCCCATCGCCAAAATCGCAGCCAAGCTCGCCGTGGGCTACACCCTGGACGAGCTCGCGAACGATATCACCGGCGGCGCGACACCGGCTTCGTTCGAACCCAGCATCGATTACATCGTCACCAAGATCCCGCGTTTCGCTTTCGAGAAATTCCCGCAGGCGGACAGCCGCCTGACGACGCAGATGAAATCGGTGGGCGAGGTGATGGCCATAGGCCGCACCTTCCAGGAGTCGTTGCAGAAGGCCTTGCGCGGCCTCGAAACAGGCGCTGATGGCCTGGACGAGAAGACCACCGATATGGAGGTGCTCGAGACCGAGCTCGGCGATCCGGGGCCGGAGCGCATCTGGTACGTGGCCGACGCCTTTCGCTGCGGACTCTCGTTCGAGCGAATCCACGCCGATACGCACATCGATCCATGGTTTCTGGCGCAGATCGAGGATTTGCTGCGGCAGGAGGCGGAACTGCGCGGCCGGCGCCTGGATGGGCTGGACGCGCGGGCCCTGCTTACACTCAAGCGCAATGGCTTTTCCGACCGGCGCCTCGCCACCCTGCTTGCCGCGACCGAGCGCGAGGTGCGCGAGCGCCGTCATGCGCTCGGCGTGCGGCCGGTGTACAAGCGCGTCGATACCTGTGCCGCGGAATTCGCGACCAATACCGCCTACATGTACTCCACCTACGAGGAAGAGTGCGAAGCAAACCCTACCGATCGCAACAAGATCATGGTGCTCGGGGGCGGCCCCAATCGAATCGGCCAGGGCATCGAGTTTGACTACTGCTGCGTGCACGCGGCGCTCGCGCTGCGCGAGGACGGTTACGAGACCATCATGGTCAACTGCAACCCGGAGACCGTTTCGACCGATTACGACACCTCCGACCGGCTGTATTTCGAGCCGCTTACGCTGGAGGATGTGCTCGAGATCGTGGACAAGGAGAAGCCCTGCGGCGTGGTGGTGCAGTACGGCGGGCAGACGCCGCTGAAGCTCGCGCGCGACCTGGAGGCGAACGGCGTGCCCATCATCGGTACCAGCCCGGACATGATAGACGTAGCCGAGGACCGCGAGCGTTTCCAGAAGCTGCTGCACGAGCTCAAGCTGAAGCAGCCGCCCAATCGAACCGCGCGCAACGAGGCCGATGCGCTCACGCTCGCAGCGGAAATCGGTTATCCCCTGGTGGTGCGGCCGAGTTATGTGCTCGGCGGCCGCGCGATGGAGATCGTGCACGAACAGCGCGACCTGGAGCGCTACATGCGCGAGGCGGTGAAGGTCTCCAACGACTCGCCGGTGCTGCTCGATCGCTTCCTCAACGATGCCATCGAAGTGGATGTGGATGCCATCTGCGACGGCCGGCATGTGCTGATCGGCGGCATCATGGAACACATCGAACAGGCCGGCGTGCATTCTGGCGATTCCGCCTGTTCGCTGCCGCCGTACTCCCTTTGCGCCGAGTTGCAGCGGGAACTGCGCGCGCAGACGGTGCAGATGGCCATGGCCCTGGACGTGGTCGGTTTGATGAACGTGCAGTTCGCGATCCAGAACGGCACGGTGTTCGTGCTCGAGGTGAACCCGCGCGCTTCGCGCACCGTGCCCTTTGTGTCCAAGGCGACCGGCCTCGCTTTGGCCAAGATCGCGGCCCGCTGCATGGCCGGGATGACGCTGGAAGCACAGGGTCTGGTCGAAAACGGCGTAGCGAAGGAAGTTGTTCCTCCCTATTTCTCGGTGAAGGAGGCGGTGTTCCCGTTCATCAAGTTCCCCGGCGTCGATACCATACTCGGGCCGGAGATGAAATCCACGGGCGAGGTCATGGGCGTGGGCCAGTCCTTCGGTGAGGCTTTCGTCAAGTCGCAGCTCGCCGCCGGGGTGAAACTGCCCAAGGCGGGCAAGGCCTTCATCAGCGTGAGGAACAGCGACAAGAACGCGGCGGTACAGATCGGACGCGAACTGATCGAGCTGGGTTTCGGCCTGCTCGCCACGCGCGGTACCGCGCAGGTTCTTAACGAGAACGGCATCAAGGCGGCGCCGGTCAACAAGGTGGGCGAAGGCCGGCCGCACATCCTGGACATGATCAAGAATGGCGAGGTCAGCCTGATCGTGAATACCGTGGACGAGAAACGCAGCGCGGTGCAGGACTCCTGGTCGATACGCAACGGCGCACTGCAAGGCCGCGTTACGTATTACACTACCATTGCCGGGGCGCGCGCCGCCTGCACCGGCATGCGCCATATACAAGGCCTGGTTCCCTACGCTTTGCAGACTCTACATCAAGAGCTGGCTTAACTAGGATTTGCGAACATGAGCAAGACCCCCCTTACGGTCAAGGGCGCCGAGTTGTTGCGCGCCGAACTGCAGCGTCTGAAGACGGTCGACCGGCACAGCGTGATCGCTGCGATTGCCGAGGCGCGCTCCCACGGCGATCTGTCGGAAAACGCCGAGTACGACGCGGCCAAGGAGCGGCAGAGCTTCATCGAAGGGCGCATCGCCGAGGTCGAGGGCAAGCTCGCCAATGCGCAGGTGATCGATCCCAAGCTGCTCGACGCCGACGGGCGCTGCGTCTTTGGCTCGACGGTGGACCTGCAGGAGCAAGCAAGCGGTGACAATGTGACCTATCAGATCGTCGGCGATGACGAGGCCGACATCAAGCACGGGAAGATTTCCATCGGTTCGCCCATCGCCCGTGCATTGATCGGCAAAAATCCGGGCGACGTGGTCGAGGTGCAGGCTCCGGGAGGCGTGCGCGAATTCGAAATAATCGATGTACGCTACGAATAACGGGAGTCGCCTGCGTTCGTAATATCGTTCGTTCCCCCCCGCCTCACCTACCGCGCATTACTCGCCCTGGTAGCTTTGTTTCGTCCGCCGCGGCTGCTTGCGCACCGGGCGCTTTTTCGGGGCAGGGGCGGGCGGCTGCGTATTTTCGCGGTACACGACCAGGATCTTGCCGATGTGCTGCACCGGGGAGGCGCCGATACGGTTGCAAATCTCGCCCAGCAGTGCCTGGCGCAGGTCGCGGTCGTCTCCGGTCACGCGAATCTTGATCAGCTCGTGCGCCTTGAGGCTGGTTTCTATTTCCTTAAGCACCGAAGCCGACAGGCGTCCGTTGCCCACCGTGACCACCGGACTGAGCGCGTGCGCCCGTGCTTTGAGCAGCCTGCGCTCGGCGGGAGAGAGAGATTTCATTATGAATGCGATGGCAAAGCCCGATTGTAACAGCATGCTCAAGAGGGGTATCGAACAAGGGGGCGACGCCTCCTTGTTTATCCCCCAAGTCAGCAGGGGGTCAAGTTGTATCGTGCGTGTAAATTCGGACTTTCTTCGCCATGCAGCACACTAGACGATGAGCCGCAGCAAGACCAGCAAGGCGTGGATGCGCGAGCACGTCAACGATCCTTATGTACAAAAGGCCAGGGCCGAGGGCTATCGTTCGCGTGCCGCGTACAAGCTGCTGGAATTGGACCGGAAAGACCGGCTGCTCGCGCCCGGTCAACTGGTGGTCGATCTGGGCGCGGCGCCCGGGAGTTGGTCGCAGGTGGTGGCAGCAAAGCTTGGCGCCAGAGGCAGGCTGGTCGCGGTGGATCTGCTGCCGATGGAGCCGCTGCCGGGCGTGCATTTCGTGCAGGGCGACTTTCGCGAGCAGGAGGTGCTCGATGCGCTGTTGCTTGCCTTGGGCGTAAGCAAGGCAGACCTTGTAATCTCCGACCTTGCCCCCAATATCTCCGGTATCGGGGTGAGTGACCAAGCGCGAGCCATGAACTTGGCCGAGCTGGCGCTGGAATTTGCCCGGCAATGCCTGAAACCGGGCGGCTCGCTGGTGGTCAAGGTGTTCCAGGGTGCAGGGTTCACCGAATTTCTGATGGCCATGCGCAAGGCGTTTTCCAAAGTGGGCTCGCGCAAGCCGGAAGCCTCGCGCGGACGCTCGAGCGAGATGTATTTGCTGGGGAAGGGCTTCAAGGGTTGAGGCGCGGGAGCCGGCTTGACGGCGGGCAAACCCGGTTGCCGGTAACGCTGTAAAATGAACGATGAGCAGCAATAGTCGAGTCGCATAGGAACCAAATGAACAACATGTTTAAGAACCTCGTGATCTGGCTGGTGATCGGCATGGTGCTGATGACCGTGTTCAACCAGTTCAACACGCGTCAGACGACACAGGCGGCGATGGACTACTCCCAGTTCTACGAGGAGGTGAAGTCAGGTCGCATCGCCGAAGTGGTGATCGAGGGCCGCAACCTCAAGGCCAAGACGACCGAAGGCAAGTCCATCACCAGCTATTCTCCCGGCGATATCTGGCTCATTTCCGATCTGCTGAAATACGGGGTCAAAGTCAAGGCGAAGCCGGAGGAGGAACCGTCGCTGCTGATGAACATCTTCGTTTCCTGGTTCCCGATGCTGCTGCTGATCGGCGTGTGGGTGTTCTTCATGCGCCAGATGCAGGGTGGCGGTCGCGGCGGGGCTTTTTCGTTTGGCAAGTCGCGCGCGCGCATGCTGGATGAATCGACCAACACCGTCACGTTCGCCGACGTGGCCGGATGCGAGGAGGCCAAGGAAGAGGTGTCGGAACTGGTCGATTTTCTGCGCGATCCAAGCAAGTTCCAGAAGCTGGGCGGGCGCATCCCCAAGGGCGTGCTGATGGTGGGCAACCCGGGCACGGGCAAAACGCTGCTGGCACGGGCCATCGCAGGCGAAGCCAAGGTGCCTTTTTTCTCGATCTCGGGCTCGGATTTCGTCGAGATGTTCGTCGGCGTGGGCGCGGCGCGCGTGCGCGACATGTTCGAGCAGGCGAAAAAGCATGCGCCTTGCATCGTATTCATCGACGAAATCGACGCGGTCGGCCGCCAGCGCGGCGCGGGTCTGGGCGGGGGCAACGACGAGCGCGAGCAGACGCTGAACCAGTTGCTGGTCGAGATGGACGGGTTCGAGGCCACGGCGGGTGTGATCGTCATCGCCGCCACCAACCGCCCCGACGTCCTCGACCCGGCGCTGCTGCGCCCGGGCCGCTTCGACCGCCAGGTGGTGGTGCCGCTGCCCGACATCCGCGGGCGCGAGCAGATCCTGCTGGTGCACATGCGCAAGGTACCGATGGCGCCCGACGTCAAGGCCGACATCATCGCTCGCGGCACGCCGGGTATGTCAGGCGCCGATCTGGCCAATCTGGTGAACGAAGCTGCGCTATTTGCCGCACGCAAGAGCAAGCGCCTGGTGGACATGGAGGATTTCGAGCGCGCCAAGGACAAGATCATCATGGGCGCGGAACGGCGCTCCATGGTGATGCCGGAGGAGGAGCGCAGGAATACCGCTTATCACGAGTCCGGCCACGCGGTGGTGGCCAAACTGGTGCCGAAGACCGATCCGGTGCACAAGGTCACCATCATCCCGCGCGGGCGCGCCCTGGGCGTGACCATGCAGTTGCCGGCGGAAGACCGCTACAGCATGGATCGCGTGCGCCTGCTGTCGACCATCGCGGTACTGTTCGGCGGGCGCATTGCCGAAGAGATATTCATGCACCAGATGACCACGGGGGCATCGAATGACTTCGAGCGCGCCACCGAGATGGCGCGGCGCATGGTGACGCAATGGGGCATGTCGGATGCCTTGGGGCCGATGGTCTACGGCGAGAACGAGGGCGAAGTGTTTCTCGGCCGTTCGATTACCACGCACAAGAATGTTTCCGAGGTGACGATGCAGAAGGTCGACCAGGAGATCCGCCGCATCATCGACGAGCAGTATGCCTTGGCACGGCGCCTGATCGAGGAGAATAGCGACAAGGTCGAGGCGATGGCCAAGGCGCTGCTCGAGTGGGAAACGTTGGACTCTGACCAGTTGGACGACATCATGGAGGGCAAGCCGCCGCGCCCGCCCAAGCTGCCGCAATCCGGAACCACGCCGCCGCCGCCACCGCAGAAAGACGGCACCGCCGGCGCTGCTGCAGCCGCAGCCAGCTAATTGCCCGAGAAACGCGGCGGTGAGGGGTGATGCTGCCCGAGAGGCCGTTGCGGAATCTCCGAAACGGCCCCTGATCTCGCGCGCCGGCCGGCTGCGCTGCGGGCGTTTTGTTTTTCCGCTCGAGCGGCCGCTCATCATGGGCGTGGTAAACATCACGCCCGATTCATTTTCCGATGGCGGCCGATACCTCGACCCGGCCGCCGCCATTGCGCATGCGCGCAGGCTGATTGAAGAGGGCGCGGACATCATCGACCTCGGCGCCGAGTCCAGCCGGCCGGGTGCGGCTGCAGCGGTGAGCGCGGAAGAGGAATTGCGCCGGCTGCTGCCGGTGCTGCAGGGTTTGCGCGACGTACCGCTGTCGGTCGACACGGTCAAGCCCGAGGTGATGAACGCCGTGCTCGCCGAGGGGGCCGCCATGATCAACGATATCAACGCATTGCGCGCACCCGGCGCGCTCGCCGCGGTGGCGGCTGCCGATGCCGCCGTGTGCCTGATGCATATGCAGGGCAGTCCCGGCACCATGCAACAGGATCCGCGCTACGGCGACGTGGTGGCGGAGGTGAAGGCTTTTCTGCTGGAGCGTATCCAGAGCGTGTGCGCGGCGGGGATTGCGTTGGAGCGTGTGGTAGTCGATCCGGGTTTCGGTTTCGGCAAGACGCTTGAACACAATCTCGAGCTGCTGCGTCACTTGCGGAAATTTTTCGCGCTCGGGGTGCCGCTGCTCGCGGGCTGGTCGCGCAAGTCTTCGCTAGGCAAGATCACCGGCAAGCCAGCCGATGAGCGCCTTGCTTCGAGCATTGCCGCGGCCCTGATTGCGGCGCAAAATGGCGCTGCAATACTGCGCGTGCACGACGTTGCGGCGACCCGCGATGCGCTGGCGGTGCTTGCGGCTGTGGAAAGAACTTAGGCGCCATTTCGGATTTGCTAAAATGGCCGCTGATTTAGGGGAGTATGAGGGGATGTATCCCCTCATTTCGTGATTAGCCGATGACAAGAAAATACTTTGGAACCGACGGCATACGCGGCCTGGTGGGCGAGCCGCCGATCACGCCGGATTTCATGGTGCGGCTGGGTTATGCCGCAGGCGAGGTGCTGGTGCGCCGCGCGCAATTGTCCGCGGGCCTGCGGCCGGCGGTGCTGATCGGCAAGGACACGCGCATTTCCGGCTATATGCTGGAGGCTTCGCTGGAGGCGGGGTTTGCCGCGGCGGGCGTCGACGTGATGCTGTCGGGCCCGACGCCGACGCCGGCGGTGGCCTATCTCACCCGCGCGCTGCGGCTGCAGGCCGGGGTGGTGATCAGCGCCTCGCACAATCCTTATCCCGACAACGGCATCAAGTTCTTCTCTGGCGATGGCAACAAGCTGCCTGATGCGGTGGAGGCGGAGATCGAGGCGCAGCTCGAGCAACCGATGCGCTGCCGGGCCTCGGCGCAGCTCGGAAAGGCGCGGCGCATCGACGACGCCGCCGGGCGCTATATCGAGTTCTGCAAGAGCACTTTTCCCAACAAGCGGGACCTGCGCGGCCTGAAGATCGTGGTCGATTGCGCCAATGGCGCGGCCTATCACATCGCGCCGCATGTGTTCCACGAGCTCGGCGCCGATGTGGTGGCGATAGGCGTCAACCCGGACGGCTTCAACATCAATGATCTATTCGGTGCCACCAGCCCGCAGTCCCTGCAGCTCGCAGTGCAGCATCACCAGGCCGACCTGGGCATCGCCGTGGACGGCGACGGCGACCGCCTGCTGATGGTGGACCAGCACGGCGAAACCTACGACGGCGACCAATTGTTGTATGTGATCGCGCGTGCGCGCGCCGTGCAGGGTGCCGTTCCCGGCGTGGTCGGCACGCTGATGAGCAATCTGGCGCTCGAGCGCGCGCTGGAGGGCGCGGGCATCGCTTTCGCGCGCGCCAGGGTCGGCGATCGCTATGTGCTCGAGTTGATGCAGGAGAAAGGCTGGCAACTGGGCGGCGAGAACTCCGGCCACATCATCTGCCTGGACAAGCACACCACCGGCGACGCCCTCGTTTCCGCGCTGCAGGTGCTGACGGCGGTGCGCGAGAGCAATTCCACCCTGGCCGAACTGTGCCGCGGGCTGACGCTGTACCCGCAGAAGCTGGTTAACGTAAGGGTCGGCAAGGGCTTCAACTGGGAGGCGAACGCGGCGGTGGGCAAAGCCAAGGCAGCGGCCGAGCGCGAACTGGGCAAGGCCGGGCGGGTGCTGTTGCGGCCCTCGGGCACCGAGCCGGTGCTGCGGGTCATGGTCGAGGGCGAGGACGGCGCCAAGGTTGAGGCGCTGGCGGCGATGCTGGCGGAGAGCGCGCGCGCTGCTGCTGAGGCGTAAGCCGGCAAGCGTATATGCGAAACCTGGATGGCAAAGCCAAATCCATCCGTGGCAACTTAATTTGCGCCCCCGTTGTAGCGGAGTCGCGATTTGGCGCACGTAGCGCGCAAGTCCGCTCATCGCATGCGACGGTAGTGAAAGCGCCGCATATAACCTTCGCCGCTATATCACCTTGCCGATCAGCCAAATCTGCCGGTGATATAGTCCTCGGTCTCCTGCTTGCCGGGATTGATGAAAATCTTGTCGGTGATGTCGAATTCGATCAGTTCGCCCAGGTACATGTACGCGGTGTAGTCGGACACGCGCGCCGCCTGCTGCATGTTGTGGGTGACGATGGCGATGGTGTAGTCGGCCTTGAGTTCGTTCAGCAATTCCTCGATTTTCGCGGTCGAGATGGGGTCCAGCGCCGAGGTCGGCTCGTCCAGCAGCAGCACTTCGGGCCTGACGGCCACCGCGCGCGCGATGCACAGGCGCTGCTGCTGCCCGCCGGAAAGGCTCAGTCCGCTTTGCCGCAGCTTGTCCTTGGCTTCCTCCCATAGCGCGGCCTTGCGCAGCGCCCATTCGACGCGCTCGCCCATCTCTCCGCTGCTGAGCCTTTCGTACAGCTTGACGCCGAAAGCGATGTTCTCGTAAATCGACATCGGAAACGGCGTCGGCTTTTGAAACACCATACCGACCTTGGCGCGCAGCGCGATCACGTCCTGGCGCGGATCGAGTATGTTGCTGTCATTCAGCATGATCTCGCCGGTGGCCCGGTGCCCCGGGTACAGGTCGTACATGCGGTTGAAGGTGCGCAGCAGGGTGGACTTGCCGCAACCCGAGGGGCCGATGAACGCTGTGATGCGCTTCTCGGCGATGTTCAGATCGACGTTCGTCAGCGCCTGGTAAGTCCCGTAGTAAAAATTCAGCTTGCTGACCGAGATCTTGCTTGCGGGCGGCGCTGCCTGGATAGTGGTGTCCATATTTTTGCGTGCGTGTCGACCCGGTCAGGTGTTCGAGGACTTCTGCGCGAATACGACGCGCGCAAGGATATTCAGCGTCAATACGGTCAGTGTGATCAGCAGGGCGCCGCCCCAGGCGAGCGTCTCCCAGTCCTGGTACGGACTCATGGCGAACTGGAATATGACCACCGGCAGATTGGCCATGGGCGCGTTCATGTCGGCGGACCAGAACTGGTTGTTGAGCGCCGTGAACAGCAAAGGCGCGGTCTCGCCGCTGATGCGGGCGACCGCCAGCAGTATCCCGGTGATGATACCGGCGCGCGCTGCGCGCAGGGTCACGAACGATATGACGATCCATTGCGGCGCGCCGAGTGCGGCAGCGGCCTCGCGCATGGTGTCGGGCACCAGGCGCAGCATGTTTTCCGTGGTTTTGAGCACTACGGGTATGACGATCAGCGCCAGCGCGAAGGTGCCGGCCCAGCCGGAAAAATGCCTGACGTTGGCGACATAGACTGCATATACGAACAGACCGATGACGATGGACGGCGCGCTCAGCAGGATATCGTTGATGAAGCGCGTTACCGGCCCGAGCCAGCCGCGCCGGCCGTATTCGGTCACGTAAGTGCCGGCGAGGATGCCGATCGGCGTGCCTATCAGGGTCGCGAGCAGCGACATCAGCAGGCTGCCGAAGATGGCGTTGGCGAGGCCGCCCGCGCTCCCCGGGGGCGGCGTGCTCTGGGTGAACATGGAGAGACTGATGGCGCTCAAGCCCTGGGCGAACAGGGTCCATAGTATCCATACCAGCCAGAACAGGCCGAACAGCACCGCCAGCATGGAAATGCCGAGGTTGATGAAATTGACGACGCGTCGGCGGCGATAGAGCGCTGTTGTGTTCATGCAGAATCAGGTCCGCGTACCCTCGCGTTTGGCGAGTTGCAGCAGCAGGATTTTGGATAGGGCCAGGACCACGAAGGTGATCAGGAACAGGATCAGTCCAAGTTCTACCAGCGCCGAGGTATACAGGTCGCCGACCGCCTCGGTGAACTCGTTAGCGAGGGCGGAGGCGATGCTGGTGCCCGGGGCAAACAGGGAGGTGCCCATCCTGTGTGCATTGCCGATGACGAAGGTCACGGCCATGGTTTCGCCCAGGGCGCGGCCCAGGCCCAGCAGAACGCCGCCAACCACGCCGATCTTGGTGTACGGCAGTACCACGTTCCACACCACTTCCCAGGTCGTCGCGCCGACTGCATAGGCCGATTCCTTCAGCATCGGCGGGACCAGTTCGAATACGTCGCGCATGACCGAGGCGATGAAGGGTATCACCATGATCGCGAGTATGAGTCCCGCGGTGAGTATGCCTATGCCTTGCGGCGCACCCTTGAACAGCGGACCGATGAACCAGACCGGCCCGAGGTAGTCGATCATCCAAGGTTGCACCTGGTCGGCGAAGATTGGAGCGAAGACGAACAGGCCCCACATGCCGTAAATGATGCTGGGGATCGCTGCGAGCAGCTCGATGGCGGTGCCGATGGGGCGGCGCAGCCACAGCGGCGACAGCTCGGTCAGAAACACCGCGATGCCGAAGCTGACCGGGATGCCGACCAGGAGCGCGACGAAAGAGGTGACCAGGGTGCCGAAAATCGGCACCAGCGCACCGAATTTCTGGGTCACCGGATTCCATTCTGCGCTGACCAGGAATCCCGGGCCAAATGCCTTGATCGCGGGCCAACTGCCGATCAGCAGCGTGATCAGGATCCCGAGCAGCAATGCCAGCACCAGCGCGGCGAACAGGCGCGTGACGTTGCGAAACGCCAGGTCATACAGATGCTGCCGCCTGAGCAGTGTTTCCGGGATGCTTTGCAACATGCGTTGGGGAAGGGAGGCCCCCTGCGGCGCCTCGACCGTGCTGACAACGGCGTCCATTCTAGCTTCCCCGGGCAGCCCTTGTCACAAGCCTTGCCAGATCGGCTTGCCGCTCGCGTCCTTGATCTTGCTTTTCCATTCCGTCTGGACCAGCTTCACCACCGCGTCGGGCATGGGAATGTAGTCGAGGTCGAGCGCCAGCTTGTCGCCGTCCTTGTAGGCCCAGTCGAAGAATTTGAGTACTTCCTTGGCAACGGCGGCATTGGCCTGGCTCTTGTGCATCAGAATAAAGGTGGCGCCGGTGATGGGCCAACTGTCTTTGCCCGGCTCGTCGGTCAGGATCTCGTAGAAGCCGGGCGCGTTCTTCCAGTCTGCGCCTGCGGCCGCGGCCTGGAAGCTCTTGTCGTCGGGCCTGACGAAATTGCCTTCCCGGTTCTGCAGCAGTGCGTAAGTCAATTTGTTCTGTTTGGCATAAGCGTACTCGACATAGCCAATCGCGCCCTTGAGGCGCTGCACGAACGAGGCGACACCTTCGTTGCCCTTGCCGCCGGTGCCTGTGGGGGCGGGCCAAGCTACCGAGGTGGCGTTGCCGACTTTGTCCTTCCACTCCGGGCTGACCTTGGACAGGTAGTTGGTGAAAATGAAGGTGGTGCCGGAGCCGTCCGAGCGGTTCACCACCGTGATGTCGGAATCCGGCAGCTTCAAGCCCTTGTTGAGCGCGCCAATCGCCGGGTCGCTCCATTTCTTGATCTTGCCGAGATAGATGTCGGCCAGGGTCTTGGCGGAAAGCTTCATTTCGCCGGGCTTTATACCCTTGATGTTGACCACCGGCACCACGCCGCCCATCACCGCGGGGAACTGCACCAGGCCTTCCTTTTCCAGCTCTTCCAGCTTCAGCGGAGCGTCGGAGGCGCCGAAATCGACGGTCTTGGCCTTGATCTGCTTGATGCCGCCGCCCGAACCGATCGATTGGTAATTCATGCTGGTGCCGGTCTTGGCCTTGTAGGCCTCGGCCCATTTGGCGTAGACCGGGTAGGGGAAGGTCGCGCCGGCGCCGGTGATATTCGCGGCCGTGGCCGCCGATGCGGCGCAGATCCCCAGCGCCAATAGCGCCGGGGTGAACATACGATGAACACGCTTCATGACAAAGTCTCCAGAAAGGATTTTCGCATTGCTGCTCTGGTCACAGGTCCAGGTCGTCATCCTATGGCCGCTTTGTTACATGAATATGACGCGTTCAAATGCAAGGGCTGGCGTGCGTGTTACGGCCGGCGCCCTCAGGCGGCCAGAACGTGCAGCGGATCATGGTAGGGGTAATCCAGGGCTGCGGCGACCTCGCGGCAGGTGACCTTGCCCCGGCATACGTTGAGTCCCGCGCGCAGGTGAGGGGCGTCCTGCAACGCCTGCCGGTAGCCCTTGTCGGCGAGCATGAGCACATAGGGCAGGGTTGCGTTGTTGAGTGCAAGGGTCGAAGTACGCGGCACCCCGCCCGGCATGTTGGCGACGCAATAGTGCACCACGCGGTCGACGACATAGGTCGGCTCGGCATGCGTGGTCGGACGCGAGGTCTCGAAGCAGCCGCCCTGGTCTATGGCGACGTCCACCACCACGGCCCCGGGCTTCATCGCGCGCACCATCTGCCGCGACACCAGCTTCGGCGCCGCAGCGCCGGGAATCAGCACGCCGCCGATCACCAGGTCGGCCGACAGCACATGGCGCTCGATGTTGTCGCGGTTGGAGAACACCGTAGTCGTGCGCGCGCCGAATCGGGTTTCGATGCGCCGCAGCGCGTCGATATTGCTGTCCAGCACCACCACCTGGGCGCCGCTGCCGGCTGCCATCTGCGCGGCATTCGAGCCGACCACGCCGGCGCCGAGGATGACGATTTTCGCAGGCGGCACGCCCGGTACTCCGCCGAGCAGGATGCCCATCCCTCCCTGGGTTTTTTCCAGGTTGTGCGCGCCGGCCTGTATCGACATGCGCCCGGCGACTTCGGACATTGGGGCGAGCAAGGGCAGTCCGCCGCCGGGCGCGGTAACCGTTTCGTAGGCGATGCAGATTGCGCCGCTTTGCACCAAGTCCCTGGCCTGCTCCGGATCCGGCGCCAGATGCAGATAGGTGAATAGAATCTGCCCCGGCTTGAGGCGCCCGCGCTCCGTTGCCTGCGGCTCCTTCACTTTTACGATCATTTCGGCGCGCGCGTAGACTTCTTCGGCGGCGCTGACTATGCTCGCACCGGCTGCCTGGTAAACGCTGTCGGCCGTGTTGATGCCGGCCCCGGCATCGTGCTCAAGCACAACCTGGTGGCCGCGCGCGGTGAGCTCGCGCACGCTCGCCGGCGTGAGGCCGACGCGGTATTCCTGGCATTTGATTTCCCTGGGCACTCCGATAAGCATCGCTTGCTCCCGATAACTCAGTCCGGTGGCGCCGTGCGGCGGCACTGCGGAAAGTTTGCACTGTCTGGAGACAACTTCCTTATTATTCAAAGGATTCCCAATATACCCCAGATCGCGGTACCGATGAATTGCGCGCTTGGCGCCGCAGCCAAGACGGCCAAATGCCCGATCGGCGGTGCCGGGTTCAAGATTGCGCGGCGGTTGCCGATAAGAAGCGGTAGAGCAAAAATATGTCCGCCGCCGCACTGCGTGGTGGCGGCACGGGAAAACACGCCCATGTCCGGCACCGCCAGCTTCTCACCGCCTGTCGCGCTAGCGCGCCGTGGGATGCGTGCGCCGTGCGCGCCCTGGACCTGGACGCAACCCGCGCAGTGGTCCCGCACGTGTTCGGCATTTATCTCGAGCGCACGCGCCGACGCGGCAGGGCTAGAACGGGCGCAACTGGACGCAGGGCCGGCATGAACGACGTGCGCGAGAACCTGCCGCTGGTATTGATAGTCGATGACGATGAGGCGGCACGCTTGCTGATCGAGATCTCGCTTACCGACGAGGGATTGCAGGTTCAGCAGGCTGCGGACGCGGAAGAAGCGCTGGCCGGTTTTGCGGCGCGCCGGCCCGACATCGTGCTGCTCGATGTGAACATGCCGGGCATGGACGGATACGAGTGCTGCCGCGAGTTGCGCCGCCGCCCCGGGGGCGCCGACCTGCCGGTGCTGATGCTCACCGGCCACGAGGACCTGCAGTCCATTCAGAGAGCCTACGAGGCCGGGGCGACCGACTTCCTGAGCAAATCCAACAACTGGGGACTGCTCGCGCACCGCGTGCGCTACATGCTGCGCGCGAGCCGCGCGTTCGTGAATCTGACGGAAAGCCGCCAGCGGCTCGCCTCCGCCCAGCGCATTGCGCGCATGGGGAACTGGGAATGGCGTGCCGATGTGCAGCGCTTCACTGTTTCCGAGGAGACGCTCGACGTGCTCCATCTGCGCGGCGCGGGCCTGGACGGGGGCGGCGATAGCGCCATCCGGCTGGTGCACCCGGAAGACCGCGAGCAGGTGGTCGACGCAGTACGGCAGGCCGTCGCCTCGGGCCAGCCCCTGTGTCTCGACTTTCGCATCGTGCCGCCCGATGCGGCTGTGCGCTGGCTCCAGTTCCAAGCCGAGATGGTGCGCGACACCGGCGACGCGGAGCTGGGCTGGGCCGGTACGGTGCAGGATGTCACCGAGCGCTATCTCTCGCAGGACCGGATCCGCTATCTCGCCTACTACGACAGCCTGACCAAGCTTCCAAACCGCACGCTGTTTTGCGAGCAGCTTGCGCGCGCGGTGCTGCGCGCGCCGCGGGCGAGCGGCAAGCTCGCGGTCATGTTCCTGGACATTGACAACTTCAAGCGCGTCAACGATACCCTTGGTCATTCGGTCGGCGACCAGATTCTCGCCTCGGTGGGGGAGCGCATAAAGCGTTGCCTGCGCCAAGGCGACATTACCGGCCGAGACCACGAGGAGCAGTTCCTCGATGCCGACAGCCAGGCAAGGCTGGTCGGTCGCCACGGGGGGGACGAATTCACGCTATTCCTCGCCGACCTTAGGCAAGACAGCGACGCGGCCTTGATTGCGCGGCGCCTGCTCGCTTTGCTTGCGCAGCCTTTCGTGGTCGGCGCGCAAGAAATCGTCACCAGTGCGAGCATCGGCATCGCCATGTGCCCGGACGACGGCAGCGACGTCGAAACGCTGCTGCGCCACGCCGATGCGGCGATGTTTCACGCAAAAGAGCACGGCCGCAACAACTATCAGTATTACAGCCACTCCATTGGAGCCGCGACGTTCCAGAAACTGGCGCTCGAAGCGAGTTTGCGCAAAGCCATCGAGCGCGAGGAGTTCATTCTGCATTACCAGCCAATCGTACGCATCGCGGACGCCAGAATCGTTGGCGCCGAGGCGCTGCTGCGCTGGCGCGACCCGAATCGGGGTATCGTCCCGCCGAACGAATTCATCCCGCTCGCGGAGGAGACCGGGCTGATCGTTCCGCTGAGCGACTGGGTGCTGCGCGAGGCTTGCCGGCAGGCGCGCGCCTGGCAGCTCGCCAGCTTCGATCCGGTGCACGTCGCGGTGAACGTGTCCGCCGCTTACCTGCAGCGCGCGAACCTCGCGCACGCGGTCGCAAGCGCTCTCGAAGGCGCCGGTCTGGACCCGCACTGCCTGGGCCTGGAGCTGACCGAAAGCGTGTTCGCACACGACCTGGAAGCAACACTAGCCCTGTTCATGGGCCTACGTGACTTGGGTGTCGCCCTGTCGATCGACGATTTCGGCACTGGCTACTCTTCTCTCAGTTATCTGCGCCGCTTTCCGCTGCACGCGCTCAAGATCGACCGCTCCTTCGTGTGCGACCTGCCGTACGATGAGGACGCGGTGGCGCTCGCCACGGCGATCATCGCCATGGGACACAGTCTCAAGCTCGAACTGATTGCGGAGGGGGTGGAAACGCCGCTGCAACTGGAGTTTCTGCGGGGCAAAGGCTGCGAGTGCTTCCAGGGTTATCTTTTCAGCCCGGCGGTGCCGCCGCAGGAGTTTGCCGCGCTGATGGCGAGTGGCTCCGATCATGGGCGCTTGCTCTGCGGCGCAGGACTGTAAGAACACGTAACGAAAGTCTTTTTGTTACGGTCTGACTTCGGGGAGCGCGAGGCGAGATATCCCCTCGTCTTGTTACAGCCTGTAAGGCGGGCGCTGCCTCGCGACGCGCTATTGAACGAGCGCGGCGACAGGCGCAAAATACCTCGTTCGGGTAGCGGCATCGCGGCCGTACAGATCACGCGTTGCGCGCTGCAACCAAGCGACAGTGCAGATGAGCCATGGAGCGTATATCTATGACTACGGACGAAAACAAGACGAAGGTGACCATTTTGACCGGTACTTACCGCGTCACGGGTTATATCGACCTGCTGCCCGGCGCCAGGGTGACGGACTACCTGGTAGAGTCGAAGGACTTTATCGCAGTTACGGATGCCGAGGTATGGGAACTGGGCAACCGTCATGTTCTCAACGCCCCATTCATCAACGTGAGCCTCGATCACATTCAGATTGTCACACCTGGAGATTGACGCGGGAGCGCCAAGCCACCCACCGCGTTTGTGTTTGTAATCGGTCCGCCGCTACGCTGCCAGAGGCTGCATTTGATTGACCGGCTTTGCCTAAACCCTGTAAAATCCACTGGTTTTGACGCTTAACGGCGGCTTCCTGGGAATCAAGGCAATGCGCAGCCGGCTGGTCGCGGGTAATTGGAAAATGAATGGCAGCCTGGCTGCCAATCGGCGTTTGCTCGAAGTCCTGAAGGCTGGCTTGCAGGCGAGTGCTGGGGTGCAGCATACGGTGTGTGTGCCTTACCCGTATCTGGCGCAGGTTGAACACGATCTGGCCGGCACGTCCATCGCCTGGGGTGCGCAAAATCTGAGCGAACATGCGCAGGGCGCATACACCGGCGAAGTGTCGGGCGGCATGCTGCGCGATTTCGGTTGCCGCCATGTGCTCGTCGGCCACTCCGAGCGGCGGGCGCTGTATGGCGAGACCGACAAGCAGGTGGCGGCCAAGTTTCAGGCGGCGCAGGGGGCGGGACTGATTCCCATCCTGTGCGTGGGTGAAAGCCTGCAGGAGCGCGAAAGCGCGGTCACGGAAATCGTGGTCGGGCGCCAACTCGCAGCAGTGCTCGATTCGAGCGGCGTTGGCGCGCTGGCGAACGCGGTAATCGCCTACGAACCGGTGTGGGCTATCGGTACCGGCAGGACCGCGACGCCGCAGCAGGCGCAGGCGGTGCACGCGTTCATACGCGGGGTCGTCGGCAGGCAGGATGCCAAGCTGGCCGCTGGCTTGCGCATCGTATATGGCGGCAGCGTCAAGGCCGCCAATGCGAAGGAACTGTTCGCCATGTCCGATATAGACGGCGGACTCATCGGCGGTGCTGCGCTGGTGGCGGAGGAATTCATCGCGATTTGCGCGGCGGCGGGCAAGGCATGAACGGCGTGGGGCAGAGGGATGCGATCTGGTGAATCGACGCGTCATCGCTGGTGCAGAATGTTTGGCATCCGCCATGCGGCGGGTGAGTCTTAGCGAGTGAGGAATGGACATCTGGTTGACTTCGATTTTGACGGTACACGTGTTGGTGGCGCTGTGCATCATCTTTCTGGTGCTGCTTCAGCACGGCAAGGGCGCGGACATGGGTGCAGCGTTCGGCGGCGGTTCTTCGGGCAGCCTGTTCGGCTCCACTGGTTCAGCAAACTTTCTTTCCCGCACTACGGCGGCACTGGCAGCAGTGTTTTTTCTCACCAGCCTCGGCCTGGCCTACGTGGCGACGCATAAGCCCAAGACGGGGACTAGCGTGATGCAGGGGGTGACCGCGCCGCCTGCGCCAGCGCTCAGGCCCGCGGAAGAAGTGCCAAAACCGGCCGATGTACCCAAACCGGCAAGCGCGCCGTCGGGGTCGAAGGCAAACGACGCACCGAAGTAGAACGATGGGGAAAGGGCGAAGGTAAACGGGCGTTGTCCCATTTCCTATCACACCTTCCCCGTTACCCGACTTGCCGACGTGGTGAAATTGGTAGACACGCTATCTTGAGGGGGTAGTGGCGAAAGCTGTGCGAGTTCGAGTCTCGCCGTCGGCACCAGTCAGTTTAGGATTGATGAGTTTGGAGTGGGTGCCCTGTGGAATCCATGGACCTGCGGTCTTGTTCGAGTCGAGATTGAAAGAAGGGCAAACAAGAGAGAGCGTTTGATACAAGAAGAGAGCGTTTGATCTATGTCAACTCCACAAATTGTTCAATGGTAGACCATGGCGCCTGCCTGTATGATTGAACACACGGCGTACATCAATCCTTTGATCATCGACTCCAGGTTCTAACGATCCGTGCTCGAAAATTACTTTCCGGTTCTGCTGTTCATCTTCGTCGGCTTCGCCGTCGGCGTCGGGCCGATCGTGATGGGCGCGATGCTTGGACCGCACCGTCCCGACAGCGAAAAGCTTTCCCCCTACGAATGCGGCTTCGAGGCCTTCGAAGACGCGCGCATGAAGTTCGACGTGCGCTATTACCTGGTCGCAATTTTGTTCATCCTGTTCGACCTGGAGATCGCGTTCCTGTTTCCTTGGGCGATCGTGCTCAATGAAATCGGGCTGTTCGGTTTCTTCTCCATGATGATTTTCCTCGGCATCCTCGTTGTCGGCTTCATTTACGAATGGATGAAAGGGGCGCTGGAATGGGAGTAGCGACGTGAGCCTAGGAGCAGGGGCCCCGCGCAGCGGGGATGCGACCCGGGCGAACGGCGCCGGCCGCCGACAGCACGGGCCGTGGCGCTTTCACGAGCTTTCGGAGGCGGCGCGAGTGAGCCTAGGAGCAGGGGCCCCGCGCAGCGGGGATGCGGTCCGGGCGAATGGCGCCCAATTCCCGTGGCGCGGTGATAATCTGACCGGGGCTCGTGATGGGAATTGAAGGAATCCTGCAGGAAGGCTTCGTCACCACCACGGCGGACAAGCTGATCAACTGGACCCGCACCGGATCGATGTGGCCGATGACCTTCGGCCTGGCCTGCTGCGCGATCGAGATGATGCACTCCGGCGCCGCGCGCTACGACCTCGACCGCTTCGGCATCGTGTTTCGACCCAGCCCACGCCAGGCGGACGTGATGATCGTCGCAGGCACGCTGTGCAATAAGATGGCGCCGGCGCTGCGCAAGGTCTACGACCAGATGGCGGAGCCGCGCTGGGTGATTTCCATGGGCTCCTGCGCCAATGGCGGCGGGTACTATCACTATTCGTACTCGGTGGTGCGCGGTTGCGACCGCATTGTGCCGGTGGACATCTACGTGCCCGGCTGTCCGCCCACGGCCGAGGCTTTGCTCTACGGCATCATCCAGTTGCAGAACAAGATTAAGCGCACCAATACGATCGCTCGCTAACAATCGCTCAGACAACTGTCCGCTAAATGGCTGGTAAGTTAGAACAACTCAAGAATAATCTGGAAGCCGCTCTCGGCAGCCGAATCGTCAGCCTGACTCAGGCGCTGGGCGAAATCACCGTGGTGGTGAACGCGGCGGACTACGTCGCTGCGGCGCAGACGCTGCACGACGAGCCCGGCCTCGCTTTCGCCCAGCTCATGGATCTCGCCGGCGTGGACTATTCGGCGTATGGCAACGGTGTTTGGGAGGGACGACGCTTCGCCGCCACCTCGCAGCTGCTCTCGATTGAACACAATTGGCGCGTGCGGCTGCGGGTGTTCGCCACGGACGACGATTTCCCGGTGGTGGACACGCTCACCGGCATCTGGAACAACGCCAACTGGTACGAGCGCGAGGCCTTCGATCTGTTCGGCATCATGTTCTCCGGCCACCCCGACCTGCGCCGGATACTCACCGACTACGGTTTCATCGGCCATCCGTTCCGCAAGGATTTTCCGATTTCCGGCCAAGTCGAGATGCGCTACGACCCGCAGCAAAAACGCGTGATCTACCAGCCGGTGACGATCGAGCCGCGTGAAATCACGCCGCGCGTCATCCGCGAAGACCAGTACGGCGATCTGGGCAAGCACTGACATGGCTGAGATTCGCAACTACACGATGAACTTCGGGCCACAGCATCCGGCCGCGCACGGCGTGCTGCGCCTGGTGCTGGAAATGGACGGCGAAGTGGTGATGAACGCCGACGCTCACATCGGCATGCTGCACCGCGCGACGGAAAAACTGGCCGAGCACAAGACCTATGTCCAGGCGCTGCCCTACATGGACCGGATGGACTACTTCTCCGTCATGGCGAACGAACACGCCTATTGCCTGGCAGTGGAGCGCCTGCTCGGCATCCAGATCCCCGAGCGCGCGCAATACATCCGCGTCATGTTCGACGAAATCACCCGCATCCTGAGCCATCTGCTGTTCCTCGGCGCCCACGGCCTCGATATCGGCGCGATGACCATGTTCCTGTATTGCTTTCGCGAACGCGAGGACCTGTTCGACATGTACGAGGCGGTGTCGGGGGCGCGCGTGCACGCGGCCTACTACCGCCCGGGAGGCGTGTATCGCGATCTGCCCGATGTCATGCCGCGCTACGAGAAATCAAAAATCCATGGCGCCGATGCGGTCGCAAGATTGAACGACAGCCGCTCGGGCAGCCTGCTCGACTTCATCGAGGATTTCACCGAGCGTTTTCCGGCGCACATCGACGAATACGAAACCCTGCTCACCGACAATCGCATCTGGAAGCAGCGTACGGTGGGCATCGGCGTGATCTCGCCCGAGCGGGCGATCGAGCTCGGCTTTACCGGCGTCATGCTGCGCGGCTCGGGCGTCGCCTGGGACCTGAGGAAGAAACAACCCTACGAAGTGTACGAGCGCATGGACTTCGACATACCGGTGGGCGTGAACGGCGACACTTACGACCGTTACCTGTGTCGGGTTGAAGAGCTGCGCCAGTCCAATCGCATCATCCGCCAATGCATCGAATGGCTGCGCGCGAATCCCGGCCCGGTGATCGTGGACAACCACAAGATCGCGCCGCCCGCGCGCGCCGACATGAAGGGCAGCATGGAAGAGCTGATCCATCATTTCAAGCTCTTTACCGAGGGTTTTCGCGTGCCCGCGGGCGAAACCTACGCCGCAGTCGAGCACCCCAAGGGCGAGTTCGGCGTCTACATCGTGTCGGACGGGGCGAACAAGCCCTACCGCGTAAAAATCCGTGGCGCCGGTTTCAACCATCTGCAGGGACTGAACGAGATGTCGCGCGGCCACATGATCGCCGACGTGGTCGCGATCATCGGCACGCTGGATTTCGTATTCGGCGAGATCGACAGGTGAGCGGCGAAATAAGATATTTGGAGACGAGGGGAAATCCCCCAAGGGGACTTCCTTCGGGGCGTTTCCCCTCGTGCTCCCCTAGGTCGGCCTGTTGCAAGATAGATCTTGCAACAGGTTATTAGTTATTTGGTGAATGAAATGCTGAGCGCAGAATCGTTGAAGACAATCGATCGCGAGATCGCTAAATTTCCGGCCGAGCAGAAGCAGTCGGCGGTGATCGCGGCGCTGGCGATCGCGCAGGACGAGAAAGGCTGGCTCGCGACCGAGACCATGGATTACGTTGCGCATTACCTGGGCATGCCGCCGATCGCGGTGTACGAGGTGGCGAGCTTTTACAACATGTACAACCTCGAACCCGGCGGCAGGCACAAGCTCACCGTCTGCACCAACCTGCCGTGCGCGCTGTCCGGCGGCGCCGACGCAGCCGAGCATCTGAAGCACCGCCTCGGCGTTGGATTCAACGAAACTACCGCCGATGGCCGCATCACGCTGAAGCAGGGCGAGTGCATGGGCGCCTGCGGCGACGCGCCGGTGCTGCTGGTGAACAACAAGCGCATGTGCAGCAAGATGTCGCACGAGAAGCTCGATCAACTGCTCTCGGAGCTGAAGTGATGCTCGACTACGGTCCCGACGCGATCCTGATGAAGGGCCTGGACGGCGCCAATTGGCACCTCAAGGATTACGAGGCGCGCGGCGGTTATGGCGCGCTGAAGAAGATCCTCGGCGAGAAGACCACGCCCGAGGCGGTCATCGCCGAAGTCAAGAAATCCGGGCTGCGCGGCCGCGGCGGCGCCGGTTTTCCGGCCGGGCTCAAGTGGAGCTTCATGCCGAAGCAGTACACGGGGCCCAAATACCTCGTATGCAACACCGACGAAGGCGAGCCGGGCACGTTCAAGGATCGCGACATCATCCGCTACAATCCGCACATGCTGATCGAGGGCATGATCATCGCCGCCTACGCGATGGGTACCGCGGTCGGCTACAACTACATCCATGGGGAAATCTGGGCCGAATACGAATTGTTCGAGCAGGCACTGGAGGAGGCGCGCGCCGCCGGCTACCTCGGCAAGAACATCCTCGGCGCCGATTTTTCGTTCGAACTGCACGCGGTGCACGGCTGGGGCGCCTACATCTGCGGCGAGGAGACCGGCCTGCTCGAGTCGATCGAAGGCAAGAAAGGCCAGCCGCGCTTCAAGCCGCCGTTCCCGGCAAGCTTCGGCCTGTACGGCAAGCCCACCACCATCAACAACACCGAGACTTTCGCCGCGGTGCCCTGGATCATCAACAACGGCGGCGATGCTTTCCTCGCCCTGGGCCGGCCCAACAACGGCGGCACCAAGCTGTTCTCCGTCTCCGGCCACGTCAACCGGCCGGGCAACTACGAAGTCAGGCTGGGCACGCCGTTCGCGACGCTGCTGGAGATGGCGGGCGGGATGCGCGGCGGCAGAAAAATCAAGGCGGTTATTCCCGGCGGCTCGTCGGCGCCGGTGCTGCCCGGCCACATCATGATGCAGACCGACTTGGATTACGACTCGATTGCCAAGGCCGGCTCCATGCTCGGCTCGGGCGCGGTGATCGTCATGGACGAGACCACCTGCATGGTGCGCGCGCTGGAGCGCCTGTCGTATTTCTATTTCGAGGAGTCCTGCGGCCAGTGCACGCCCTGCCGCGAGGGCACCGGCTGGATGTACCGCATGGTCCACCGCATAGAACACGGCAAGGGGCGGCAGGAAGACCTGGATCTGCTCACCAACGTCGCCGACAATATCGCCGGGCGCACCATCTGCGCACTCGGGGACGCGGCGGCGCTGCCGGTGAAAAGCTTTCTCAACCATTTCCGCGACGAATTCCAGTATCACGTCGACCACAAGCGCTGCCTGGTGAGTGTGCCCGGCGGCTACTTCACCGCTGCTGCCGCCACCGCCGAGAAGGCGGCCTGAGAACGACATGCCAATAGTAGAAATAGACGGCAGGCAGATCGAGGTGCACAGCGGCGCCACCGTGATGGACGCGGCCAACGCGCTCGGTATCGCCATTCCGCACTTCTGCTATCACAAGAAGCTGTCCATCGCCGCCAATTGCCGCATGTGCCTGGTGCAGGTGGAGAAGGCGCCCAAGCCGCTGCCGGCCTGCGCGACGCCGGTCACCGACGGCATGAAGGTATTTACGGAATCCGAGTACGCCAGGACCGCGCAGAAGGCGGTGATGGAATTCCTGCTGATCAACCACCCGCTCGACTGCCCGATCTGCGATCAGGGCGGCGAATGCCTGTTGCAGGACCTCGCGGTGGGTTACGGCAAGAGCGCCTCGCGCTACCAGGAAGAGAAGCGCGTGGTATTCCACAAGAGCGTCGGTCCGCTGATCTCGATGGAAGAGATGAGCCGCTGCATCCACTGCACCCGCTGCGTGCGTTTCGGCCAGGAGATCGCCGGCGTGATGGAACTGGGCATGATGGGGCGCGGCGAGCACGCGGAAATCGTGTCCTTCGTCGGACGCTCGGTCGATTCCGAACTTTCCGGCAACATGATCGACCTGTGCCCGGTGGGCGCGCTCACCAGCAAGCCGTTTCGCTACAGCGCCCGCACCTGGGAACTCGCGCGCAGGAAATCGGTGAGCCCGCACGACAGCCTCGGCTCCAACCTCGTGGTGCAGGTGATGGCGAACAAGGTCAAGCGGGTGCTGCCGCTGGAGAACGAGGAACTGAACGAATGCTGGCTCACCGATCGCGACCGCTTCTCCTACGAGGGTCTGAATTGCGACGACCGCCTGACCCAACCCATGCTCAAGATCGATGGGCAGTGGCAGGAAGTGGACTGGCAGCAGGCGCTGGCCGCGGTGGCGAAGGGCCTGAAAAACGTCCAGGCGCAGCACGGGGGCGAGGCGCTGGGTGCGCTCGCCGCGCCGCACTCCACGCTGGAAGAGTTGTACCTGCTGGGGAAGTTGATGCGCGGAATCGGCAGCCAGAACATCGATTTCCGCCTGCGCCAGTCGGATTTTTCCGCAGACCAGAAGCAAACCGGCGCGCCCTGGCTGGGCATGAAGATCGCCGACATCGGCGGCCTAGACCGCGTGCTCATCGTCGGCTCCTTCCTGCGCAAGGACCATCCGCTCGTCGCCAACCGTTTGCGCCAGGCGGCCAAGCGCGGCCAGCAGGTCAATCTGATTCATGCCACCGACGACGATTTGCTGCTGACGCTCGCCAACAAGGCCATCGTGCCGCCGCAGGAATTGCCCGAATTGCTGGCGCAGGTGGTGAAAGCGTCGGCGGAATCGAAACAGAAACCGGTGCCCGCTGCGCTGGCCGAAATCAAAGTCGGCGCGCAAGCAAAAGCCATTGCCGCCAGCCTCGTCTCGGGCACGAACGCCGGCATTTTTCTCGGCAATCTGGCCGCGCAGCACCCGCAGGCGACTCAACTGCGCCTGCTGGCGCAGGAACTGGCCGGACTGCTGGGCGCAGGTTTCGGCTTTTTCGGCGAGGCCGCCAACAGCGTCGGCGGTTTCCTGGCCCAGGCCGTGCCCGGAGCGGGCGGCCTCGATGCGGCCGCCATGCTGGCCCAGCCGCGCAAAGCCTATGTACTGCTGAACGCCGAACCCGAGTTCGATTGCCATGATCCGCGCGCAGCGCTCAAAGCCATGCAGCAGGCGGAATTCGTGATTTGCCTGTCGGCGTACAAGGGTTCCGCCCCCGACTACGCCAACGCGCTGCTGCCGATTGCACCGTTTACGGAAACCTCGGGTACGTTCGTCAACGCCGAGGGCCGCATGCAAAGCTTCAACGGCGTGGTCAAACCCCTGGGCGAGGCGCGTCCGGCGTGGAAAGTGTTGCGCGTGCTGGGCAACCTGCTCGAGCTTGCCGGTTTTGACTACGACAGCAGCGAGCAAGTGCGCGACGAGATCGCCAAGCCCGATCAGGTAGCCGCAAAGCTGGACAACCGGCTGAGCGGGATCGCGCTGCAGATTCCGGCCGCATCCGCGGGACTGCAGCGAATTGCCGAAGTCCCCATCTATGCCAGCGACGCGATTGTGCGCCGCGCCGCGTCGCTGCAACAGACGCGTGATGCCGCGCCGCCGCGCGCGTGGATGAACGCGGCGCTGCTCGCCAGACTGCGCTTGACCGAAGGCCAGGCGGTGAAAGTGAAACAGGGGGCAGGCGAGGCGGTATTGAACGCCGCCTGCGACGAGCGCCTGCCGCAGGATTGCGTGCGCGTCGCCGCGGCGCATGCCGCGACCAGGGATCTGGGGCCGATGTTCGGCGAAGTCACGGTGGAGCCGCGCTAATGATGGAGCTGTACGCCAAAATTATCGCCATCGGGCTCGAATTCGCCCAGGGCCTGTTCGGTCCGGCGTTGGGCACGGCCATTTTCACCCTGGTCAAAACGTCGGTGCTGATCATGCTCATCGTCGCGCCGCTCCTGGGCGCGGTGGCCTACTTGACGCTGCTCGAGCGCAAGGTCATCGGCTATATGCAGGTGCGCATCGGTCCCAACCGCGTGGGGCCCCTGGGCCTGCTACAGCCGATCGCTGACGGCGTCAAGCTGATGTTCAAGGAACTCATCTTCCCCTCCGGAGCCGACAAGATTCTGTTCGTGCTCGCGCCGGTGATCACGCTCACTGTGGCAATGGCCGCCTGGGCGGTGGTGCCGTTCAGCCCGCAGGTGGTGCTGGCCGATGTCAATGCGGGGCTGCTCTACATCATGGCGATCACCTCGATGGGGGTGTACGGCATCATCGTCGCCGGCTGGGCGTCGAATTCGAAATACGCTTTCCTCGGCGCGATGCGCGCGGCGGCGCAGATCGTCTCCTACGAGATCGCCATGGGTTTTGCCCTGGTGTGCGTGCTGCTGGTGTCGCAAAGCCTCAATCTCACCGACATCGTCGGCGGCCAGGAAAAAGGCTATTTCGCCGACATGGGCCTCAACTTCCTCTCCTGGAACTGGCTGCCGCTCGCGCCCATGCTGCTGGTGTATTTCATCTCCGGCGTGGCCGAGACCCAGCGCGCGCCGTTCGACATGGCCGAGGGCGAATCGGAGATCGTCGGCTTCCACGTCGAATATTCCGGCATGCTGTTCGGCGTGTTCTCCATGGGCGAGTATGCCAACATGATCCTGGTGGCCATGCTCACCACCATCATGTTTTTCGGCGGCTGGGCCGCGCCGCTGGACTCGGCCGTGTTCAACGCCGTCCCCGGCTTCGTCTGGCTGTTCGCCAAAGTGTTGTGCGTGCTGTTTCTGTTCCTGTGGTTCCGGGCGACGTTCCCGCGTTATCGCTATGACCAGATCATGCGCCTGGGCTGGAAGGTGTTCATTCCGCTGACCATCGTCTGGCTGGTGCTGATCGCCGCGTGGATGCAGACCCCGTTCTCAATCTGGAAATGATGCGCCATGGCTGAGAAAATCCGCGAATTCTTCAAGACCTTCCTGCTGTTCGAGCTGTTGAAGGGACTGGCGGTGACCGGGCGCTACATGTTCGCGCGCAAGATCACGGTGCAGTATCCGGAGGAGCATACGCCGCAGTCGGCGCGCTTTCGCGGCCTGCACGCACTGCGCCGCTATCCCAACGGCGAGGAGCGCTGCATCGCGTGCAAGCTGTGCGAGGCGGTGTGCCCGGCGCTGGCGATCACCATCGAGTCCGAAGAGCGCGCCGACGGCACGCGCCGCACCACGCGCTACGACATCGACCTGAACAAATGCATTTTCTGCGGTTTTTGCGAAGAGTCCTGTCCCGTCGATTCCATCGTCGAGACGCGCATCCTCGAATACCACGGCGAGAAGCGCAGCGACCTGCACTACACCAAGGAGATGCTGCTCGCGGTGGGGGACCGTTACGAAGCGGAGATTGCCAAGGACCGCGCCAGCGACGCGGCGTACCGGTGATGAACCGATGAATGTCGAAGTCATAGTTTTTTACTTTTTCTCGGGCGTCCTGCTGATCGCGGCGCTGCGCGTCATTACCGCGCGTAATCCCGTGCACGCGGCGCTGTTCCTGGTGCTCGCGTTCTTCACCGCCGCCGCCATCTGGATGCTGCTGCGGGCCGAATTCCTGGCGATCGTCCTGGTGCTGGTCTACGTCGGCGCGGTGATGGTGCTGTTCCTGTTCGTGGTGATGATGCTCGACATCAATCTCGACCGGCTGCGCGAGGGCTTCTGGAGCTACCTGCCGCTCGGCGCGGCGGTCGGCTTGCTGATGGTGATCGAGATGGTGCTGGTGCTGGGCGGCAAGTATTTCGGCACGGAGCACCTGCCCAACCCGGCCGATCCGGGCGCGGCCTACAGCAACACCAAGGAACTGGGCCGGATCCTTTACACCGACTACGTCTATCCGTTCGAACTCGCCGCAGTGATCCTGCTGGTCGCCATCGTCGCGGCGATCGCGCTGACCCTGCGCGGGCGCAAGGACAGCAAGCACCAGGACCCGTCGCAGCAGGTCGCGGTCAAGCGCGCCGACCGCGTGCGCCTTGTCTCCATGCCGTCCGAGAAGAAGGAAACCTGATCGTGCCGTCGCTATCCGCGCTATCGCTGTCGCACTTTCTGATACTCGGCGCGCTGCTGTTTGCCATCAGCGTCGTCGGCATTTTCCTGAACCGGAAAAACGTCATCATTCTGCTGATGGCGATCGAGCTGATGCTGCTGGCGGTGAACATGAACTTCATCGCCTTCTCGCATTACCTGCATGACATTTCCGGGCAGGTGTTCGTGTTTTTCATCCTGACCGTGGCGGCGGCCGAGTCGGCCATCGGCCTTGCAATCCTGGTGGTGCTGTTCCGCAATCTGCACACCATCAACGTCGACGACCTGAATGCATTGAAGGGCTAAAGGAAGGCAATGGGTAAGGAGCAACGGGCACAAGGCAGGGGCGGGCGGGCGCTGGGTCTGTCCTATGTCCTGACGCATGGCCCGCATTCATTACCCGCCACAACGCTATGACATCGATGCAGCAACTCTACCTGCTGGTGCCGCTCGCGCCCCTCGCCGGCGCCCTGATCGCGGGTCTGGGCGGGCGCGCCATCGGCCGCGCCGGTGCCCACTGGGCGGCCATCCTCGGGGTGACAGTCTCGCTCCTCGCTTCGCTGGCGATATTCCTCGACGTGATGCATGGCAACGTTTTCAACGGCAGCGTCTACACCTGGCTGATCTCGGGCGAGACTCGCTTCGAGATCGGTTTTCTGATCGACCGGCTGACGGCGCTGATGATGGTGGTGGTGAGCTTC
This sequence comes from Burkholderiales bacterium, assembly GCA_052172655.1. GTDB lineage: Bacteria > Pseudomonadota > Gammaproteobacteria > Burkholderiales > SG8-39 > 2-12-FULL-64-23. The sequence continues at coordinate 1,175 of JBQMQE010000003.1, read as the reverse complement.
GTCTCGCTCATGGTGCACATCTACACCATCGGCTACATGGCGGACGACCCGGGCTACCAGCGATTCTTCTCGTATATTGCTTTGTTCACCTTCTCCATGCTGATGCTGGTGATGGCCAACAACTTCCTGCAACTGTTCTTCGGCTGGGAGGCGGTGGGCCTGGTGTCCTACCTGCTGATCGGCTTCTGGTACACGCGGCCGACGGCGATATTCGCCAACCTCAAGGCGTTCCTGGTGAATCGCGTCGGCGACTTCGGCTTTCTGCTCGGTATCGGCCTGATACTGGCCAATTTCGGCACGCTCGATTACGCCACCGTGTTCGCGCAGGCGCCGGGGATCGTCAAAACTACCATAGAGATCATACCCGGCGCGCCCTGGCTGCTGATTTCGGTGATCTGCATCTGCCTGTTCATCGGCGCCATGGGCAAGTCGGCGCAGTTTCCGCTGCACGTCTGGCTGCCCGATTCGATGGAAGGCCCGACGCCGATCTCGGCCCTGATCCACGCGGCGACGATGGTGACCGCCGGCATATTCATGGTGTCGCGCATGTCGCCGCTGTTCGAATTGTCGGATGCGGCGCTCACCGTAGTGCTGGTGATCGGCGGCATCACCGCCTTCTTCATGTCCCTGATCGCCGTGGTGCAGTACGACATCAAGCGCGTGATCGCCTATTCGACCCTGTCGCAGCTCGGCTACATGACTGTCGCGCTGGGCGCGTCCGCCTATTCGGTCGGCATGTTCCACCTCATGACGCACGCTTTCTTCAAGGCGGTGCTGTTCCTCGGCGCGGGCTCGGTGATCATCGCGCTGCACCACGAGCAGGACATGCGCAAAATGGGCGGCCTGCGCAAATACATGCCGATCACCTACATTACGATGTTGATCGGCGCGCTTGCGAATGCCGGGTTGCCGCCGTTCGCCGGATTCTTCTCCAAGGACTCGATCCTGGAGGCGGTGCATCTGTCGCACACACCGGGCGCCGGTTTCGCCTATCTGATGGTGCTCGCCGGGGTGTTCGTCGGCGGCCTGTATTCCTTCCGCCTGATCTTTTATACCTTCCACGGCGCGGAGCGTTTCGCCGCGCATGACGCCGGCCACGGGCATGACGCCGGCCATGCTTATAACGCCGGCGATGCCGCAGCCAAGGACGCGCACGGGCACGATGCCGCCCACGA
>JBQMQE010000002.1:0-55064 GCA_052172655.1 Burkholderiales bacterium | reverse complement strand
ACCACGACCCGGTGAGCCCCGCCAGGGGCGTCAACGCCAATACTCTGAGCCAGTCGCGCCTGTCCATGTGCATCTCCTGTTTCCAAGTTCGACTATACGCGATGTAGCGGTTTCGGGATGCAGCCTGCCGGCCGGCGGCCGGCTTCGTACCTCGTGCCTGCGGCAAGCCGTGTAAAATCGCGGAAAGCCTTTCATCCAAGCACCCAATCGATGACTCCCTCCCCAGATAACTTGGTCGAAATCACCGACCTCAAGTTCAGTTACGGTAAACGCGAAATCCTCAAGGGGCTCAACCTCAAGATTCCCCGCGGCAAGGTGGTCGCCATCCTCGGGGCGAGCGGCTGCGGCAAGTCCACGCTGCTGCGGCTGATCGGCGGGCAGGAGAAGCCGACGCGAGGTTCGGTCAAGGTCGATGGCGAGCTGGTGCACGAGCTCGACACCGACAGCCTGTATCAGTTGCGGCGCAAGATGGGCATGATGTTCCAGGCGGGCGGGCTGTTCACCGACCTGTCGGTATACGAGAACATCGCGTTTCCGTTGCGCGAAAACTCGGACCTGCCGGAGGAGTTGATCCGCTCTCTGATCCTGATGAAGCTGCACGTGGTCGGGCTGCGCGGCGCGAGGAAGCTCATGCCGAGCGAGCTCTCCGGCGGCATGGCGCGCCGCGTGGCGCTCGCCCGCGCCATCGTGCACGACCCCATGCTGGCGATGTACGACGAGCCGTTCGCCGGCCTGGACCCGATTTCGCTCAATGTCATCGCCGATTTGATCCGCCGCCTGAACGATGCGCTCGGCACCACTTCGATCATTGTCACCTACGACGTGAGCGAGTCGCTCAAGCTGGTAGACTACCTGTACGTCATTGCCGATGGCGTGGTCATCGGCGAAGGTACGCCGGAGGAGATGCTCGCATCCGACAATCCGGTGGTGCGCCAGTTCATTCACGCCGAGCCCGACGGGCCGATCCCGTTCCATTACCCCGCTCAGCCGATCGGCGTACAGCTCGGGCTGAAACAGCACGACGCATAGCGCGGATTTCACCGCAGGAAGAACATAGATAGTGTCGTCCGAGCGCAAACCCGCAGACGCGCTGGCGGTGTCGACGATGATCGTGCTGTGCATGTGCTGGGGCTTCAACCAGATCGCGATCAAAGTCGCCGCCGCGGGCATTTCGCCCATCATGCAGGCGGGGTTGCGCTCGATAATCGCCACCGCGCTGCTGCTCGCCTGGGCGCGGCTGCGCGGCATCCCGCTGTTCCGGCGCGACGGCACGATCATGGGCGGCATGGCGGCCGGGGCGCTGTTCGCCGGCGAGTTCGTGTTCATCTACGCCGGGCTCGCCTACACCGCGGCTTCGCGCATGGTGGTGTTCATCTACCTCGCGCCCTGCCTCACCGCGCTCGGGCTGCAGTGGTTCGTGCCGGGCGAGCGCCTGAATGCGAGCCAGTGGACCGGCGTGATGCTGGCGTTCGTCGGCGTGGCGCTCGCTTTCGCCGATGGTTTCAGCACGGACCAGGGCTCTACCTTGATCGGCGATGCGTTCGGTGTCATCGCCGCTGCGTTTTGGGCGGCGACCACGGTGGTGGTCCGCTCGACCCGGCTCACCTCGGCCAGCGCGACCAAGACGCTGTTCTACCAGCTCGGCATCTCGGCGCTCGCCCTGCCGCTCGCATCGCTAGTCGCGGGCGAGCCCGGTATCATCGCGCTCACGCCCAAGGTGGTGGCGAGCCTCGCCTATCAAAGCGTAATTGTTGCCTTCGCCAGCTACCTCGCCTGGTTCTGGCTGCTGACGCGCTATCTTGCCGGCAGGTTGGCGGTATTTTCGTTTCTCACGCCCCTGTTCGGCGTCGCCTTCGGTGTGGTCCTGCTGTCCGAGCCGCTCAGCGCCGCTTTTCTCGCGGCGGCGCTGCTGGTCGGTGCGGGTATCGTGCTGGTGAACCGGCCGACGAAATAGCGGCTCCGGGCCGGGCGCGGGCAAACGCGAGCGTGCGCAGCGCGGGCCAGTTCTGTTTCTGTCGGCTTGGCAGGCGCCTGCGGCATGGTCTAAACTGTCATTCGCCGCTAGTGGAGGAGGACATCATGCAACTGCGGGAAATACTCAGAATAAAAGGTAAGCTGCTGATCACCATCGCTGCAGACGGCATGGTGAGCGACGGGGTCAGCGTCATGTCGGAGAAGGACATCGGCTCGCTGGTGGTAACGAATCAGGGGAGGCTGGTGGGCATGCTCACTTTCCGCGAAGTCTTGCAGGCCTTGCACCAGAACAAGGGCTCGATCCAGGGCCTGCGCGTGGACGCCGTCATGGTGAAAAATCCGAGGACCATCGCTCCGGGCGTCGAAGTGGACGAGCTGCGCAGCGTGATGCTGGAGCACCATATCCGCTACATGCCGGTGATGGAAGGCGACACGCTGATCGGCGTGCTCTCGTTTCACGACGTGGCCAGGGCGGTGCTGGAAGAGCAGGCGTTCGAGAACCGCATGCTCAAGGGTTATATCAAGGACTCGCCGGCATAGCTGTTTCAAAATGCGGGGATACCTCGCCTCATGCTCCCTAAATTCGGCGCGTTGCGAAACTGATTTCGCAGCGGGTGCTTGATCGCGCTGTTCCGGGCATTTCGCGCAGAAGATTTCTTGCCCTATCGGGCGGCCGCGCGCCCGGTACGGCGGGGCCTGCCGTTTCGCCGCGGGAACATTCGAGACGCGGGCGTTAATTGACCGGGCCTACTTGTTGTGCGACGCATAGCTCGCGCCCATGCCGGCGCGCACATCGGCCTGGATGCCGTATTGCGCTATCGGGTATCTGAGGCCGTTCGCCGATAGCGCCTGCATGCCCGCGATCGCCTTGGGCAAATACTGCGGCGGCATGGCCATCAGCATCTCGTCGTCGAGCACGCCGCCGTAGCGCCGCTCCGCGTAGCAGGGAATGGACAAACTGGGTTCGCCCCTGGCGAGCGCGCGGCCCCAGGAATCGGCGCAGGCCGATTCGCCTACCACGCTCCAGTCGAACTTCCGGTAGCCCGACCATTGCAGGCCGTTGATGAGGATGATCATCTGCCCGGGCGTGGCGTAGATGAGGCAAATGTCCGGCGGATCGAGCCGCCCGCTCGCCAGCGGCGACACCGCCATGGCCTGGTATTTTCCATGGGGCACTACATCCATCGCGTGCTGGTGCGCGGCGGAATCGGCCACGGTGGCGAACCACACGCCCGCCATGCGCTTGCCCGAGCGCCATTCCTCATCCTGCGCAGCGAGGCCTATGACAGCGCCGCATTGCGCGCCGACCAGGTCTTCGTGCGTGATGCCTACGGTAAAGCCCAGCCGCGCCGCCTGCGCCACGATCTGGTCAGTGGTGTGGATCGCAGTGGGACGGCGCAGTTTCGGGATGGCTTGCATCTGCTCGACGCGCTCGAACAGCTTCATCGCGATCGGTGTGGTCTTCAGACGCAGCAGCCGGTTCAGTTCATCGACGAGAACGGGCCAGTCGTAGCGATCGCTCGCGGCGCAAAGCGCTGGTGCATTCGGCACAGGTGTTTCTCCTTCTGCTCCGGGCGGGCCCGAATAGGCGATATGTTAAACTCGATACAGCAAATCCGCGAGCGAAAGCGATGTCCGGCAACACACTGGGAAAACTGTTCTGCGTCACCTCGTTTGGCGAGTCGCATGGCCCTGCCTACGGCTGCGTGGTGGACGGTTGCCCGCCCGGACTGGAACTCGCCGAAGCCGACATCCAGCGGGAACTCGATCGCCGCAAGCCCGGTACTTCGCGCCACGTGACCCAGCGGCGCGAGGCAGACCGCGTGGAAATCCTCTCCGGCGTATTCGAGGGCCGCACCACCGGCACCACCATCGGTTTACTGGTGCGCAACGAAGACCAGAAGAGCAAGGACTACGGCAATATCGCCGAGAGCTTCCGCCCGGGGCATGCCGACTACACCTATTGGCAGAAATACGGCATACGCGACTATCGCGGCGGCGGGCGCGCCTCGGCGCGCGAGACGCTGGTGCGGGTCGCGGCGGGCGCGATTGCGAAGAAATGGCTCAGGGAAAAGTACGGCATTACTGTGCGCGGCTATCTGTCGCAGCTTGGGTCGAACAAAATCGCGCTGGCGGACTGGAGCGCAGTCGATAGGAATCCGTTCTTCGTGCCGGACATGGCCGCGGTGCCGGCACTGGAAGCCTACATGGACGCGCTGCGCAAATCGGGCGATTCCTGCGGCGCGAAAATCACCGTCATCGCTGAAGGCGTGCCGGTGGGCTGGGGCGAGCCGGTGTACGACCGGCTCGACGCCGACATCGCCTACGCCATGATGGGCATCAACGCGGTGAAGGGAGTGGAGATCGGCGCGGGTTTCGCCTCGGTCGAGCAAAAAGGCAGCGAGCATTCGGATGAGCTCACGCCGGATGGGTTCCTGTCCAACAACGCCGGCGGCGTTCTCGGCGGCATATCCACCGGGCAGGACGTGCTGGTGAACCTGGCGATCAAACCGACGTCCAGCATTCGCCTCGCGCGCCGCTCGATCAACAAGAAAGGGGAGGCGGTGAGCGTGCAGACGCACGGCCGCCACGATCCCTGCGTAGGCATCCGCGCCACGCCCATTGCGGAAGCGATGCTGGCGCTGGTGCTTGCCGACCACGCGCTCAGGCAGCGTGCGCAAAACGCCGATGTAAGCACGCCCACGCCGAAGATTGCCGCGCGCGTAGCCGATGCCCGTATTGCGGCGAAGTATGCGGCGAAGCCTGTGGACGACCCGGATCCAGACGAAGCCTAGACATGCACGACTGCGCCGCGCGCGGGCAAAAAAAAAAGGCCCCTGCGGAGCAGGGGCCTGAAGAGCAGAAACGAGCAAATCGCAGCGCATTCGGAGATGCGCCACCCGATCCGTAGTGCGGGTTCCAATCAGTCCAGGGGAGGAGGAACCTGGACGTTTCGTACCCGCGCCGGCTCGCTACGGCGGAGAAATCCCGGAGCTCGCTCCTGGGCCGGTTGCAACGAATTCAATACAGCTAGCGCAACATGATCACCCGATCACGAATTTGCGCAACTTGACGCATGCAACCGCGCCAGGGACCAGCGGCCGCCGGCCGGCTCATTGGGCGGTGGCAGTAGAAGTGGTGGTCGTCTGGTCGCTGGACGAGGAGGCAGCCACTGCAACTGCGGCAACCGTCACGGCAGCGGCAACCATGCCCGCCGTAATCCCTCCGGCCGCCGCCGCCGACGCGCCAGCGCCGCCGCCGGAACCTGATTGGCTTGCCGCAGGCGCTTGGGCGAGCGCACTACCCGCGAAGAATGCGGACGCCAAAAAGATTGCCAGGGTGTTCCTCATGTTTGCTCTCCTGTCCAATGTCGTGTAGTCGGTCGTCTGTACGGGACCGGTGCGGCAATGGTAGGCTCCCGCATCGAGGAAAAGCATCATCCGAATGGATGAAGGCGGGTATCGGTTTAGAGCGAACGGCTGATTTTGCGTACCGGCGATCGCGGGTCAAGGGCCGCACGCAGGGGGTGTAGGGGGCAATGAAGTGAGTTATCCTGCGGCTGCGCGCCGCAGTCACACCGTTTTCACCCATAAGTCGTCGACGATGCCCGTTCCGTACTGGCGCCTATCCGCCTTCTATTTCGCTTACTTTGCCTACGTTGGCGCCGTCGCGCCGTATTTCAGCTTGTATCTGGCTTCGCTCGGCCTGGCCGCGGCGCAGATCGGCGTGTTGCTTTCGCTCGGCTCGCTGACGCGGGTGATCGGGCCGAACTTCTGGGGCTGGGTCGCCGACCGCACGCAGCGGCGCGCGCGCATTATCGGCATCACGATGGCGCTCGGCGGCGTCTGCTTCGCCGGCTTTTTCTTCGTGCGCTCGTTCTGGGGGCTGTTCGCCTTGCTACTTGCCACCGGCTTTTTCTCCAGCGCCTCCATGCCGCTCACCGAATCGCTGACGCTGTCGCACCTGCGCCGGGCGGTCAGCCGTTACGGATCCATCCGCCTGTGGGGCTCGGTGGGCTTCATCCTCACCGTGACAGCGGTCGGCCATGCGCTGGATGTGCTGCCGGTGGCGAGCCTGTTGTGGATGGTGCTCGCGACATATGCGCTGAGTTGGGCCTGCGCGCTGGCCGTGCCGGATGTGCCTGCGGGCAGCGGCCACGCGCAGCCCGGGCCGGTGTGGAACATCCTGCGGCGGCCGGAGGTGGCCGCGCTGCTCGGTGCGTGTTTCCTGATGAGCCTTGCGCATGGACCGCTGTATGCGTTCTACTCGATCTACCTCGTCGGCCATGGCTACAGCAAGGCGGCTGTGGGCTGGATGTGGAGCATAGGCGTGATCGCTGAAATCATCGTGTTCCTGCTGATGCCGGCGCTGATGCGGCGCTATTCGCTCTCGCTGATCCTGCGCGTATGTTTCGCCGCCGCGGTCGCGCGCTTCCTGATGATAGGCTGGGGAGTGGATTCGGCTCCGGTCCTGCTCGCGGCGCAGGTGTTGCACGGATTGAGTTTCGGCGCCTACCACGCGGCCGCGGTCACGGCGATACACCGCTGGTTTCAGGGTGCGCATCAAGTGCGCGGGCAGGCGATTTATCTGTCGGTGTCTTTCGGCGCAGGCGGCGTGCTGGGCAGCGCGCTCTCCGGCCTGGGCTGGGACGGCATAGGCCCGGCATGGACGTTCAGTGCCGCGGCGTTTGCTGCCCTGGCTGGTTACGCGCTGCTGCACTGGAAGGTGCGCTCTGCGGATATCTGAAACGCGCGCAGGCCATCGGCGCCATCAGGGGCTGCTTTTCGGCCCGATTGTCTGCTCCAAACCCCTGTTTTTTGTGGCATAATTTTGTGCTGTTTAATCCGGTTTCAGGCCATGCCACAAACCCTTTACGACAAGCTTTGGGCGAGCCACCTAGTCCACGCCGAGGATGATGGCACCGCGCTGCTCTATATCGACCGCCATCTGGTGCACGAAGTCACCAGTCCGCAGGCATTCGAAGGCCTGCGGCTTGCCGGGCGCAAGCCTTGGCGCATCGATTCCATCGTCGCCACCGCCGATCACAACACGCCCACCACCGACTGGAACGAGGGCATCAAGGATCCGATATCGCGCTTGCAGGTCGAAACCCTGGACGCGAATATCCGCGAATACGGCGCAAAAGCGTACTTTCCGTTTCTCGACAAGCGCCAGGGCATCGTGCATGTCATCGGTCCAGAACAGGGCGCGACGCTGCCCGGCATGACGGTGGTGTGCGGCGATTCGCACACCAGCACTCACGGCGCGTTCGCCTGCCTTGCGCACGGCATCGGTACCTCGGAAGTCGAGCATGTGCTCGCGACCCAGTGCCTGGTGCAAAACAAAATGCAGAACATGCTGGTCGCGGTGGAAGGGCCGCTCGCGCGCGGCGTCACCGCCAAGGATGTCGCGCTTGCTATCATCGGCACAATCGGTACCGCTGGCGGGAGCGGATGTGCGCTCGAATTTTCCGGTAGCAGCATCCGCGCCCTGAGCATGGAAGGGCGCATGACCCTGTGCAACATGGCGATAGAGGCCGGCGCCCGCGCCGGCATGGTGGCGGTGGACGATGTCACCATCGCTTATCTCAAGGGGCGGCCGTTCGCTCCGACCGGCGAGAACTGGAGCCGCGCCGTGGCCTATTGGCGCACGCTCGCCTCCGACGAGGGCGCACAATTCGAGCGCGTGGTGCGGCTGGACGCACGCGACATCGCGCCGCAAGTCACCTGGGGCACTTCGCCGGAAATGGTGGTAGCGGTGGATGGGCGCGTACCCGACCCGGACAAGGAAAAAGATCCGACCCGGCGCGAAGGCATGGAACGCGCGCTAATATACATGAACCTGAAACCGAATACGCGCATCGAGGACATACGCCTGGACAAGGTGTTCATCGGTTCATGCACCAATTCGCGCATCGAGGATCTGCGCGCTGCGGCGGCGATGGTGCGCGGCAAGCGCGTCGCCGCCAACATCCGCCTTGCGCTGGTGGTGCCGGGCTCGGGTTTGGTGAAAAGGCAGGCCGAGCAGGAGGGACTGGACCGCGTGTTCAGGGAGTCGGGTTTCCAGTGGCGCGAGCCGGGTTGCTCCATGTGCCTCGCGATGAACGCCGATCGCCTAGAGCCGGGCGAGCGCTGCGCCTCGACCTCGAATCGCAATTTCGAGGGCCGCCAGGGCGCCGGCGGGCGCACGCATCTGGTCAGCCCGGCGATGGCGGCGGTGGCCGCGATCGCCGGGCATTTCGTCGATGTACGCAATTGGAAATGACGGAGGCAACTGTGGGAAAAGCAAGCACGGTTCTTCTGCTACTCGTCGCCGCGTTTGTATTGAGCGGCTGCAACACCGTAGAGGGCGTGGGCAAGGATCTGAAGCAGGGCGGTGCGGCGATCGAGCGCGCGGCGAAGAAGTAGCACATGGAAAAATTTACCGTACTGACCGGGATCGTGGCGCCGCTCGACCGTGCCAACGTAGATACCGACGCGATCATCCCGAAGCAATTCCTGAAGTCGATCAAGCGCTCGGGCTTCGGCCCCAATCTGTTCGACGCCTGGCGCTACCGGGACGTGGGCGAGCCGGGCATGGATAACGCGAAGCGGCCGCTCAGTCCGGATTTCGTGCTGAACCAGCCGCGCTACAAGGGCGCGAGCATACTGCTCGCGCGCAAGAATTTCGGCTGCGGTTCCAGCCGCGAGCATGCGCCCTGGGCTCTGGCCGATTACGGCTTTCGCGCGGTTATCGCGCCTTCGTTCGCAGATATCTTTTACAACAACTGCTTCAAGAACGGCCTGCTGCCGATCGTGCTCACCGAGATGCGTATCGGCCATCTGTTCAACGAGGTGAACGCCTTCTCCGGCTACAAGCTGACCATCGACCTGGAACGGCAGATGGTGATCACGCCAGAAGGCGCCACGCAGATCGCGTTCGACGTCGATGCGCATCGGAAACACTGCCTGTTGAACGGCTTGGACGATATAGGACTGTCGCTGCGCCACGCCGATAAAATCCGCGCATTCGAGGCGCGCCGCCGCATCGAACAGCCCTGGCTGTTCGGCTGACAAATTTCTTACTGAGTGAAAAAATGAAAATTGCAGTACTCTCCGGTGACGGCATCGGCCCGGAAATCGTCGCGCAGGCGCTGAAAGTGCTCGGCGCGCTGGCCAAAGACGGTCTCAAGCTGGAAATCGAACAGGCGCCGGTGGGCGGCGCAGCTTGCGACACGGACGGCGATCCCCTGCCCGCGGCCACGCTTAAGCTCGCGCGCGCAGCCGACGCCATTCTGTTTGGCGCCGTCGGCGGCTGGCAGTACGACCAGTTGCCGCGCGCCAAGCGTCCGGAGCAGGCGCTTCTGGGCTTGCGCAAGGAATTGGGCCTGTTCGCCAATCTGCGCCCGGCCAAGGTGTTTCCTGAACTTGTGAACGCATCGACCCTGCGTCCAGAGGTGGTGACGGGAATGGATATCCTGATCCTGCGCGAACTCACCGGCGATGTCTATTTCGGTCAGCCGCGCGGCATGCGCACGCTTGCCAATGGCGAGCGCGAGGGCTTCGACACCATGCGCTACAGCGAGTCCGAGATCCGGCGCATCGCTCATGTGGGCTTTCGCGCGGCGATGAAGCGCTCGAAAAAACTGTGTTCGGTGGACAAGTGCAATGTTCTCGAGACTTCGCAGTTGTGGCGCGAGGTCGTGATCGAGGTGGCGCGGGAATACCCGGGCGTGGAACTGTCGCACATGTACGTCGATAACGCGGCGATGCAACTCCTGCGCGACCCTAGACAATTCGACGTTATGGTCACCGGCAACCTGTTCGGCGATATCCTGTCCGACGAGGCTTCCATGCTCACCGGTTCGATCGGCATGCTGCCCTCGGCCTCGCTCGATGCGAACAACAAGGGCCTGTACGAGCCCATCCACGGCTCGGCGCCCGACATCGCCGGCAAAAATCTGGCGAATCCTCTGGCGACCATATTATCGGCGGCGATGATGCTGCGCTACAGTTTCAACCAGGACCAGGCGGCGGACCGCATCGATGCCGCCGTGACCAAGGTGTTGGCGCGCGGGTTGCGGACAGCCGATATCCATCAGCTCGGGACGGAAAAGGTCGGCACGGTGCAAATGGGCGATGCGGTGGCGGCGGCGTTGTAATTTCAGTGTTTATGTCAGGAAGACGATCATGAAAAAAGTGGGTTTTATAGGCTGGCGCGGCATGGTCGGTTCGGTGCTGATGGCGCGCATGCAGGCGGAAGACGATTTCGCGCACATCGATCCGGTGTTTTTCACCACGTCCAATGTCGGCGGCAAGGGGCCCGGCGAGAGCAAAGAACCGCTGACGGATGCGAAATCCATCGCCGACCTGAAGCGGATGGAGGCGATCGTCACCTGCCAGGGCGGCGATTACACCAATGAGGTTTATCCGAAGTTGCGCGCCGCCGGCTGGGAGGGCTACTGGATCGACGCGGCCTCCGCGCTGCGCATGAAAAACGACGCAGTCATCATTCTCGATCCGGTGAACATGCAGGTGATCGAGGATGCACTGGCGCGCGGCGTGAAGAACTACATCGGCGGCAACTGCACCGTCAGCCTGATGCTGATGGCCTTGCACGGTCTGTTCAAAGAGGGGCTGATCGAGTGGATGACGGCGATGACCTATCAGGCGGCCTCGGGCGCGGGCGCGCAGAACATGCGCGAACTGCTCGCGCAGATGGGCGCAGCCCACGCTTCGGCCGCAGGGCTGCTTGCGGATCCTGCGTCCGCCATTCTGGAGATCGACCGCCAGGTGGCCGACGTGCTGCGCGGCGATGCGCTTCCCAAGGAGCATTTCGGCGTTGCGCTCGCCGGCAGCCTTATTCCCTGGATCGATAAGGAAATGGACAACGGTCAGAGCCGCGAGGAATGGAAGGGCCAGGCCGAAGGCAACAAAATACTCGGCTGCGAGAACCGGCCGATTCCTATCGACGGCCTTTGCGTGCGCATCGGCGCCATGCGCTGCCACAGCCAGGCGCTCACGATCAAGCTTACGCGTGACCTGCCGCTCGCAGAGATCGAGGCCATTCTTGCCTCGGCCAACAATTGGGTGAAAGTGATCCCGAACACGCGCGAGGCGAGTATGCGCGAGCTTACGCCGGCTAAAGTGACCGGCAGTCTGAGCGTGCCGGTGGGGCGCCTGCGCAAGCTCAACATGGGCGCACGGTACCTGTCCGCGTTTACCGTCGGCGATCAGTTGCTGTGGGGCGCGGCCGAGCCTTTGCGGCGCATGCTGCGCGTCCTGCTCGCCGGGGACGCGGTTGCTGCGAAACCGGGAACGTCGACGGCGAACGTCAGGGCCGGAGTGAAAGTCTAGCCGAGTGTGGGTTTTTGGTTGAAAAATATCCGGCTTGAGCTGCTTTCATGACAAGAAAGATTAGCTTGCAAGGCTAAGGCTATGATGTTAATTTAGTTAATCCACAAACGTCTGCAGGGGTGGAAGGTGGGTAAATCCGTCATAAGAACAAGCGCGTTGGCATTGGCGTTACTGTTGCTGCCGTCGCTAGCCGCGGCCGCGGGGCTCGGTAAGCTGACTGTATTTTCCGCCTTGGGACAACCCTTGAAGGCCGAGATCGAACTGCTCGCGGTGCAAAAGGGCGAGGCAGATAACCTTAGCGTACGCCTACCGCCTGCAGACGTGTTTCGGAAAGCCAATATCGAGTACAGCGGTGCACTGCTGTCGGTAAAATTCAGCATCGCACAGCGCGGCGAAGATCGTTATGTCATAGTCCTCAGTTCGGGGCAGCCAATTAACGAACCGTTCCTTGATCTGATGGTCGAGCTCGATTGGACCACGGGTCGCCTGGTGCGTGAGTATACCTTCCTGCTCGATCCTCCCGAATACAAGGCGCCGCAGGCTGCGCCCGCAATGGCGGCGCCGGTGACGGGAGCGCCCGTGATCAAGTCCGTGGAGATGCCCAAGCAGGCTCTGCCGGACGGCCGCGCGCCCGGCGTCGAGCAAGGGCTCACCGCCCCCGTGCGCGAAGCGGTGGCACCCAAGGCGGCGGCACCCAGGGCGACAGCACCCAAGGCGACAGCACCCAAGGCCGCGGCACCCAAGGCGGCAGCACCGAAGGCGGCAGCACCGAAGGCGGTCAAGAGCTATCAGGTTAAGCACGGAGATACCCTGACCAAGATCGCCAACGCCAACAGATCGGACAGAGTCAGCTTGCAGCAAATGCTGATTGCGTTGTATCGCAGCAATATGGATGAGTTCGAGGATAACAACATCAATCGCCTACGTGCCGGAAAGATCCTCAATATTCCCGACATGGACGCAGCGGCTGCAGTCGATCAGGATGAGGCTACGCGCACGGTATTGGCGCACGCTGCCGATTTCAACGAATACCGGCGCCAGCTGGCCGCCGCCGTGGCTGCCGCACCCGAGCGGGCGGACAAACGCCTCCAAAGTGCGAGCGGCAAGATTACGGCCAGGGTAGAAGACAAGCCAGCGGCGGCCAAGGATGCCAGGGACCAGCTCAAGCTTTCCCAGGCGGAGGAGGCAGGCAAGCCGGGTGCCAAGCGCAGTGCGCAGGGGCTGCAGGAAGATTTGTTCGCGAAAGAGAAAGAGATCAAGGACGCGAACGAGCGCATCGCGATGCTCGAGAAGAACGTACGGGACATGCAGAAACTGCTCGAGCTCAAGAGCCAGCCCGGGGCGCTGTTGCAGCAGCAAGCGGCAAAGGCCGGAGCGACCAAAGCAGTCGAGCCCGTCAAGGCGCCGGTCCCGGCTAAGACAGCTGAGCCTGCCAAAACGCTGGAGCCGGTCAAGGCACCGGAGCCCGCGCAAGCCGCGGATGCGATGAAGGCGCCGGAGCCGGCCAAGGCAGCGCCTAAAGCCGCTGCGCCCAAAACCCCGGCCAAGCCTGTAGCGCCGGCGCCGCCTGCGCCGGAGCCGAGTTTCGTCGACGAAATTCTCGCCAACGAACTGGCTCTCTACGGCGGCGGCGCCTTCCTGCTGCTTCTGTTCGCAGCTTATGCCTATTACGCGTGGCGGCGCAAGAAGACCCTGCAGCAAATGGAAAGCAGTGCAATGGCCGCGCCTGACTTGGCGAGCGACTCCGTGTTTGGTGCACTTGGCGACACCAAGTTCGATACCGGTCCGAGCGAATTTCAGGGCGATTTCAGTCAGGGCGGCACTGCGGCGGCAATAGGCACGGAGGAAGTCGATCCTATCGCCGAAGCCGATGTCTATATGGCTTACGGCAGGGATGCGCAGGCCGAGGAGATCCTTAAGGAGGCGTTGGCCAAGGAGCCGTCGCGTCAGCCGATTCGCGCCAAGTTGCTGGAAATCTACGCCAACCGGAAGGATGCCAAGGCATTCGAGGCCGTGGCGGCTGAAATCCACGCCGCCACCAACGGCGCCGGGGCCGAGTGGGAAAAAGCCGTCGCGCTCGGCGCTCAGCTCGATCCGGGAAATCCGCTATATGGCGGCATGCAAGCTGAGGGCGAGACTCATGCTGTCACCGACACCCAGGTTGTTTCCGGTGCCGAACGCACTTCGGATATTGTGCTGGACATGGGCGGGGAGCCGGAAGCTACGCCGGGGTTGGATTTTGATCTTGGCCTGAGCGAGCCTGCAAGGGGCAGTGCGCCACAGCCCGAGCTTGCGCCGGCAGGTGGCGCCGTAGCGGAAACTTCTCCGGGCTTGGATTTTGATCTTGGCCTGGGCGAGCCTGCGCAGGCCGAGGCGTCCCGGCCCGAGCTTGCAATGGAAGGCGGCACCGGGCCGGAAGTTTCTCCGGCCTTGGATTTTGATCTCGGCCTGAGTGAGCCTGCGCAGGGGGGTGTGCCTCAGCCCGAGCTTGCGCCGGAAGAAGGCATCGCGCCGGCGACCGATGTAGTTGCCGATCTCGGTTTTGATCTGGATTTGGGCGGTGGCGCGGAGATAAAGACCGAGCCGGCTCAAGCGGAACAGCAGTCCGAGGCCGCAGCTGGCAGCGCACCCAGCCTGGAGGGCAGTGCAACCGGGACTCCCGCTGACGCGGTTGCTTCCATAGATTTCGATTTTGAGCTGCCCGGCGCTGCGGCGGAGTCTGCGCCGTTGCAGGCTTTGGCCGAGCCTGAGGTAGCGGCGCCGGAGGTTCCCGTACCCTCGCCCTTGGAGGTTCCCGCTCCCGAAGTGCCCAAGGCTCCCGCCCCCGAGTTCCCGGAGATTCCCGTACCCGAAGCCCTGGGGGTTCCTGCCCCGGAGGTCCCGGTAGCCGCTGCCGAGGGCGGCATCGATTTCGATTTCAATCTGAATCTGCCGGAGCAGAAGGACGAAATGCCATCGGTGCCACTGGACCTGTCCTCGATCAGTCTGGATCTCGGCGCGCCGGGCGAGGCAACACTATCGTCGGACGCGCACTGGCAGGAGGTGGCGACCAAGCTCGATCTGGCCAAAGCTTACCAAGAGATGGGCGACCTGGAAGGGGCGCGCGAACTGCTTAACGAAGTGCTGAAGGAAGGCGACGCGGCCCAGCAGCAGCAAGCGCAGACCCTGCTCGCGGCCCTGGGCTGACACCGCGCAAGATTGAATCGACCCCGGGCATGCCCCGGGGTTTTGTTTTTTGGAACAATGAAAATCGCAATTGGCATAGAGTACGACGGCAGCCGTTTCCACGGCTGGCAATCGCAGCCGTCCGGTGATACCGTCCAGGATCACCTGGAGCGCGCGCTGGCGTCCATCGCCGGAGAGCGGGTGCGCCTTGCCGCGGCCGGCCGCACCGATGCCGGCGTGCATGCCTTGGCACAGGTGGCGCATTTCGAGACCGCTGCGATGCGCCCGCAATCGGCCTGGGTGCGCGGCGTCAACACGCTGCTGGCGCAGTCCGTGGCGGTGCAATGGGCTGCGCCGGTGGCCGACGATTTTCATGCACGTTATTCGGCCGTCTCGCGCACCTATCGTTATGTACTCTACAATCATCCGGTGCGGCCGGCATTGCACCATGGCCGGGTGGGCTGGTTCCATCTGCCGCTGGACGCGGAAGCGATGCGCTCGGCGCTGACCCATCTTGCGGGCGAACACGACTTCAGTGCGTTTCGCTCGAGCGAGTGCCAGGCGAAGAGCCCGGTGCGCACCTTGCGGCGCTGGGCCATAGAGCGGCGTGGTGCGCTTCTCAGCTTCGAGTTCACCGCCAACGGCTTCCTGCACCACATGGTGCGCAATATCGTCGGCTGCCTGGTATACGTGGGCAAGGGGAAGTATCCTCCGGGTTGGCTGGCCGAGGTACTGGCGGGCCGCGATCGTTGCCGGGCAGCACCGACGTTCTCCCCGGATGGGCTGTATCTTGCGGCGGTGGAATACGCCCCCGGGTGGAGGCTGCCCGACTTCGAATCCAGTCGAATCGCTTTTCCCGAGCAGGTGTTGGTATGAGGACGCGAGTCAAGATCTGCGGCATCACGCGAGTAGAGGATGCGCGCGCCGCGGCGCAATTGGGCGCCGACGCCATCGGTCTGGTGTTCTATGCGCCCAGCCCGCGCAACGTAAGCTTGGATCAGGCGCGCGCGATTTCTGCGGCAGTTCCGCCTTTCGTAACCGTGGTAGGCCTGTTCGTCGATCCGACGCGCAATCAGGTCGAGTCGGTGCTGCGCGGCTGCCCGATCAACTTGCTGCAATTTCACGGCGACGAAGCGCCCGATTTCTGCGCCAGTTTCGGCCTGCCTTACATCAAGGCCGCGCGGGTCAGGGCAGATACCGATTTGGTACAATACCTGTCGCTCTATGGCGCGGCGCAGGGCTGGCTGCTGGACGCCTACCATGACCAACTTTACGGCGGCACCGGCGAGTCTTTCGACTGGAAGTTGATCCCGCGCGACCTGGCCAGGCCCGTCATACTCTCGGGCGGGCTTACGCCGGGCAACGTGGGCGCGGCCGTGCGCCAGGTCCGGCCTTGGGCGGTGGACGTGTCCAGCGGCGTGGAAGCGGGCAAAGGTGTCAAGGACGTCGCGAAAATCGCGGCCTTCGTAACGGGAGTCAAGAATGAAAATGCATGATCTGCCGGACAGCCACGGACATTTCGGACCGTACGGCGGCATATTCGTTGCCGAGACCCTGATTCAGGCGCTGGACGAACTCAGGCTCGCCTACGAGAAATACCGCAGCGATCCGGAGTTCATCGCCGAGTTCCGCTACGACCTGAAGCACTACGTCGGCCGTCCGAGCCCGGTCTATCACTGCCAGCGCTGGTCGGGCCTGCTCGGCGGAGCGCAGATCTACCTCAAGCGCGAAGATCTCAACCATACTGGCGCCCACAAAATCAACAATACGCTCGGGCAGGCCATGCTGGCGCGGCGCATGGGCAAGGCGCGCATCATCGCCGAGACCGGTGCCGGCATGCATGGCGTGGCTTCGGCCACAGTCGCAGCCCGCTACGGCCTGGAATGCGTGGTGTATATGGGATCGGAGGATATCCGGCGCCAGGCGGCAAACGTCCATCGCATGAAAACTCTCGGTGCCAGCGTGGTTCCGGTGGAGTCGGGTTCGAAGACGCTGAAAGACGCGCTGAACGAAGCCATGCGCGACTGGGTGACCAATATCCACAACACCTATTACATCATCGGCACCGTCGCCGGACCGCATCCTTACCCGATGATGGTGCGCGATTTCCAGTCGGTGATCGGCGAGGAATGCCTGCAGCAGGTGCCGGAACTCACGGGGCGCCATCCCGATGCGGTCATCGCCTGCGTCGGCGGCGGCTCCAACGCGATGGGCATTTTCTATCCCTATATCCCGCTCGATGGCGTGCGTTTGATCGGCGTGGAGGCGGCAGGTCTAGGCCTCGCAAGCGGCAAGCACGCCGCTTCCCTGACCGCCGGCCGGCCCGGGGTGTTGCATGGCAACCGGACCTACTTATTGCAGGATGCGCACGGCCAAATCATCGAGACGCATTCGATTTCTGCCGGCCTCGACTACCCGGGCGTGGGGCCGGAGCATGCCTGGCTGAAGGACTCGGGCCGCGCCGAATACACCACCATCACCGACGACGAAGCGCTCAAGGCGTTTCACGACTTGTGTCATTACGAGGGCATCATTCCGGCGCTGGAATCCAGCCATGCGCTGGCGCATGCGGCGAAAATCGCGCCGGGCATGCGTAAAGACAAGATTCTCCTGGTGAACTTGTCCGGCCGCGGCGACAAGGACATGCACACGGTCGCCGAGAAATCAGGCATCCAGTTTTGACGCAATCCCCGATGAGCGCGCTGCTCTACAACGAGGACGCCCTGACGGGCATTTTGCGTCTCGCCGACGCCTCGGTGGATCTGGTCATTGCAGATCCGCCCTATGGTCTGGGCAAGGACTACGGCAACGACTCCGATCGCCTGGCCGCGCACGAATACCTCGCCTGGAGCCGGCGCTGGATCGACGCCGTCGTGCCCAAGCTGAAGGCGAACGGCAGCCTGTACGTATTTCTCACCTGGCAGCACAGCCCGGAAGTATTCAGCTATCTCAAGACCCGGCTCGCCATGGTGAACGAGATCATCTGGGACCGCAGGGTCCCGAGCATGGGCGGCAGCACGCGCAAATTCTCCTCGGTGCACGACAACATCGGTTTCTTCGTCAACTCGCGCGACTACCACTTCGACGTCGATGCGGTGCGCATTCCTTATGACGCCGAAACCAAGAAGGCACGCTCGCGCTCCATATTCGTCGGCAAGAAATGGCTGGAACAAGGCTACAACCCCAAGGACGTGTGGAGCGTGTCGCGTCTGCATCGCCAGCACGGCGAGCGCGAGGACCATCCGACGCAAAAGCCGCTGGAAATCATCGAGCGCATGGTGCTGGCGAGCTGCCCTTCAGGCGGCACCGTGCTCGACCCCTTCATGGGCAGCGGAACTTCGGCGGCGGCGGCGATCCGGCAAGGACGGCGTTTCGTCGGCTTCGAACTCAATCCGGATTATTTTGGAATCGTCGAGAAGCGCGTGGCCGAGGCGCGCAACGGCGAAATGAGCGCGAACCGCAAAGGACGCAGAGAACCCGAGGGAAAGCCATTTACGCCGGATCTGTTCGATAAGGCAGGGACAGTCTAGAATGCGCGCGCGGATTTAAATCTTGGCGCACAATCAGCATCCTACTTCGCGCTGAATCTTTTTTCCGTACGGTGAAATCCCAATGTCCCGCATCCAGGCCACGTTCGAGCAACTTGCCAAGAGCCGGCGCAAGGCGCTGATTCCGTTCGTCACCGCGGGCGATCCCGAACCCGGCATGACGGTGCCGCTGATGCATGCGCTGGTCGAGGCGGGCGCGGACGTGATCGAACTCGGCGTGCCGTTCTCCGACCCCATGGCCGACGGCCCGGTGATCCAGCGCGCAAGCGATCGCGCTCTGCGCCACGGCGTCGGCCTGGACCGGGTGCTCGCGTTCGTGCGCGAGTTTCGTACTGCGAATCAGACCACGCCGGTGGTGCTGATGGGCTATGCCAATCCGATTGAGGCGATGGGAGCCGCGCGCTTCGTCGAGGAGGCGCAGCAAGCCGGCGTGGACGGCGTTCTGGTGGTCGACTATCCGCCGGAGGAGTGCGAGCCCTTTGCCGCCCTCGTGCGCAGCCACGGCATGGACCTGATTTTTCTGCTTGCGCCGACCTCTGGCGAAGCGCGCATCGCGCAGGTGGCCAAGCTCGCCAGCGGTTACCTGTATTACGTTTCGCTCAAAGGCGTCACCGGGGCCGGCCACCTCGATCTGGCCGAGGTGGCGGAGAAGATTGCCCGGATTCGGCGCGAGACCAAGCTGCCGGTGGGTGTAGGTTTCGGTATCCGCAACGCCGCCACGGCCAAGGCTGTGGCGCAGTTCGCCGATGCGGTGGTCATCGGCAGCGCCATCATCCAGGAAATGGAAGCTGCTCCCACAGGCGAGCAGGTGCTGCGCGCGCGCAGCTTCCTCCAAGGCATACGCGCAGCGCTGGATGCAATATGAGCTGGTTGCAGAAACTGCTGCCGCCCAAGATCAAGCGCGCGATCGGCCCGAGCAAGCGTGCCGTACCCGAAGGGCTGTGGATCAAATGCGCGTCCTGCGACGCGGTGCTGTACGCCACCGATCTGGAAAAAAACCTCAACGTCTGTCCCAAGTGCAACTACCATAACCGCCTGTCGGCGCGCGCGCGCATCGACATGCTGCTCGACCCCGAGGGCCGATTCGAGATCGGTGCCGAAGTGTTGCCGGTGGACAGCCTCAAATTCAAGGACAGCAAGCGCTATGGCGACCGCCTCGCGGACGCGCAGCGCCAGACCGGCGAAACCGACGCATTGGTGGTGATGCAAGGCGCAATCAAGAACGTCCCGCTGGTTGCGGCCGTGTTCGAGTTTGAATTCATGGGCGGATCGATGGGCTCGGTGGTGGGCGAACGCTTCGTGCGCGGTGTGCATGTATGCGTAGAGCAGAACCTGCCCTTCGTATGCTTCACCGCCACCGGCGGCGCACGCATGCAAGAGGGGCTGTTGTCGCTGATGCAGATGGCCAAGACCACGGCGGTGCTGACCCAGCTCACAGCGCGCAAGCTGCCTTTCATTTCGGTGCTTGCCGATCCCACCATGGGAGGCGTGTCGGCCAGCTTCGCCATGCTCGGCGACGTGATCATCGCTGAGCCGCGGGCGCTGATCGGTTTCGCCGGCCCGCGCGTGATCGAGCAGACCGTGCGCGAGAAACTGCCTGAAGGTTTCCAGCGCGCCGAGTTCCTGCTGGAAAAGGGCGCCATCGACATGATCGTCGACCGGCGCCAGATGCGTGATCGGCTGGCGCAGTTGATTACGCTGTTGATGCGCATCGTGCCAGAGTCCAACTGACGTCATCGGCGTTTCGCTTTGGCAAAAGATCTCGCCGGCTGGCTCGCCTATATCGAGCAGCAGCATCCGCAGAGCATCGCGCTCGGGCTGGAGCGGGTCGGTCGCGTGCGCGACGCGATGGGCCTCGCGCCCGCGGTGCCGGTCATCACGGTCGCCGGCACCAACGGCAAAGGCTCGACCTGCGCCATGCTGGAAGCGATCCTCGCGGCGGCGGGCTACCGCGTCGGCCTCTACACTTCGCCGCACCTGTTGCGCTACAACGAGCGCGTGCGCATCGCACGGCGGGAGGTCGATGATGCGGCGCTCGCTGCGGCGTTCGCGCGGGTGGAGGCGGCAAGGACCGAACAAGGCGCCGCTACGCGGCTGACCTATTTCGAATTTGGCACCCTCGCCGCAGTGGACCTGTTCCTGCGCAATGCGGTGGACGTGCTGCTGCTCGAAGTCGGCATGGGCGGACGCCTGGATGCGGTGAATGCCTTTGACGCCGATTGCGCCATAGTCACCAGCGTCGGACTGGATCACATGGATTACCTGGGTGCCACGCGCGAGGTCATCGGCTTTGAAAAGGCCGGAATTTTCCGTGCCGGAAAACCGGCCGTGCTTGCTGATCCGGCGGCGCCGGCGTCGGTGCCGGCGCACGCGCAGGCAATTGGCGCGCGGTTGCTGCGCATCGGGCAGGAATTCGGCTACCGGGATGAGGGCGGGCTATGGTCCTTCTGGGGGTCGGAGGGTAGGAAATCCGGCTTGCCCCGCCCCGTGTTGCGAGGCGCGATCCAACTGCAAAATGCGAGCGCGGCGCTGGCGGCATTGGAAACGCTGCGCGAACGTTTGCCCGTTTCCATGCGCGACCTGCGCCAGGGTCTGGGCGAGGTCGAATTGCCGGGGCGTTTTCAACTGTTGC
Organism: Burkholderiales bacterium; assembly: GCA_052172655.1. Classification (GTDB taxonomy): domain Bacteria; phylum Pseudomonadota; class Gammaproteobacteria; order Burkholderiales; family SG8-39; genus 2-12-FULL-64-23. The sequence goes on along the minus strand of JBQMQE010000002.1, from coordinate 34,410 downwards.
CGGGGCGGCCTGAAGTGGTGCTCGACGTAGGACACAACCCGCAGGCGGCCGCAGTACTCGCGCAAAATCTATCCGATCTGGGGCCATGTTCGCGCACCTCGGCAGTATTCGGGATGCTGCGCGACAAGGACATCGCCGGCGTGGTGAGCTTGCTCGCAAAGCACATAGACCGGTGGTTTGTCTGCAGCCTGCTGCCGCCGCGCGGCGCGCAGGCGACGGAACTGGCGCAGGCGCTGCGGCACGCGGGGTTGGACGCGGTGCGCGAGTTCGAAAATCCGGCGCAAGCCTATGCGGCTGCGTGCAGCGGTGTCGTCGAAAATGATAGAATTGTTGTGTTCGGATCCTTTCTTACCGTGGCGGGAGTGATCGCCGCCCGGGGAGAGCGTTAGTGGCCGTTTCAGTATCGTCACAATGGCCCCAAACTTGGAGGAGCATGAAGGGCCAAGGAAGGCGTGGGACCCGTGCTTTCCCACCTTGATCCCCTCATTTTGCAATGAACTCAAAGGCGTAGATGGCGGAAAGCGAAGAAGCCCTGCAGCTGAAACGGCGAGCCCGGCGCCGCCTGGTCGGCGCCATCGCATTGGTGGCTTTCGTCGTCATCATTCTGCCGCTCATTCTGGATAAGGAGCCTGGCCCGACCGGTCCGCTGCTCAGCGTGCAGATCCCCAATCAGGAATCTGGCGGTTTCAGTCCCCGTGTTGTGCCGGCCGCGCCGGCGCCCGAAAAGAAAGTCGAGATCGCCCCGGTCGTTGCCGAACCGTCGGCGCCCAAGGCAGCCACAGCAATGGCCAAGGCAGAGCCGGCGGTAGCGCAGGAGGCGGACAAGGCGCAAAGAAGGGCCGGGGAGTTGCAGGCGCGGGCGGCGCTCAATGACCATGCCTGGGTCGTGGCCCTCGATGCATTCTCCGATAGCAAGAACGTAAAGCAACTGCGCACCAGGCTTTCTGCGGCGGGGATTAAGTCATATACTGAACCGGTGAAGACCAGCAAGGGCGAGTTGACGCGCGTGCGCGCCGGGCCTTTTGCCAGCAAGGAGGCCGCGGAGAAGGCGCGTGTCAAGCTGGAAGCGATGGGACTCAAACCCGGCGCCGTCTTAAGCCGATGACGTGGTTTGATTATGCCGTAGTCGTCATCGTCAGCCTGTCGGTGCTGTTGGCGGTATTTCGCGGAGTGGTGCGGGAAATCGCCTCGCTGGCGGGGTGGGCGGCGGCCCTGATCCTGTCGGGGCTGTTTGCGCAGGAACTGGCGCAGTGGCTGCCCGCGGGTTTGTCGCATATGCTGAGGGCGGTCATCGCTTACATATTGATTTTCCTCGGCGTGCTGCTGTTGTCCGGAACGATCGGCTTGCTGCTGGCGAAGCTGTTTCACGCGGCAGGCCTGGGTTTCACCGACCGCGCCGTAGGCGCCTTGTTTGGGTTCCTGCGTGGGGCGGTGATCGTGTTCGTAGGCGTGATGTTCGCCGGACTGACCAGCTTGCCGAAGGAGCCTTTCTGGCGCGAGGCCGCGCTGTCCGGCCCAGTTGAAACTGCGGTGCTTGCTGCCAGGCCGGCGCTGCCGAAAGATTTGGCGCAACGCATCCGTTACAGGTGAAACCATGTGCGGGATTCTCGGTGTAGTTGCAAAGACCCCGGTGAACCAATTGCTCTACGACGGGCTGCTGGTGCTGCAGCATCGCGGCCAGGACGCGGCCGGCATCGTCACCTCCGAGGGACAAACCTTCCACATGCACAAGGGCGGGGGCCTGGTGCGCGACGTATTCCATACCCGCAACATGCGCGCGCTGCCCGGCAACATGGGCATTGCACATTGCCGCTATCCCACCGCGGGCTCGCCTTCCAGCGCCGCCGAATCGCAGCCGTTCTATGTCAACTCGCCGTTCGGCATAGTGCTCGGCCACAACGGCAATCTCACCAATTCGGAGAGCCTGAAGCAGGAGATGTTCCGCCAGGATCTGCGCCACATCAACACCAGTTCGGACTCCGAAGTGCTGCTGAACGTGCTGGCGCACGAACTGCAGGAAGCTTCAACCAACTACAAGCTCGATCCGCAAAACATTTTTACCGCGGTGGCCGCCGTACACCGGCGCTGCCGCGGCGCCTACGCCGTGGTGGCGATGATCGCTGGCTACGGACTGGTCGCTTTCCGCGACCCCTACGGCATCCGGCCGCTGGTGATCGGGCGCGTTGACAACGGCAAGGGCTACGAATACCTGGTGGCTTCGGAGTCCGTCGCGCTGGATACACTGGGCTTCCAGATCGTGCGCGACGTTGCGCCGGGCGAGGCCGTATTCATCGACGAAGAAGGCAATTTCTACAGCCGCCAATGCGCGGGGGAGACTTCCCTCAACCCCTGCATTTTCGAGTATGTTTACCTCGCGCGCCCGGACTCGCTCATGGACGGAGTGTCGGTGTACGAGACGCGGCTGCACATGGGCGAGCAACTGGCGGCGAAGATCCGGTCGCAGTACGCCCATCTGGACATCGACGTGGTGATCCCGATTCCGGATTCGAGCCGCCCCAGCGCGATGCAGTTGGCGCTGAACCTCGGCCTGTCTTACCGTGAAGGCTTCGTCAAGAACCGTTATATTGGCCGCACCTTCATCATGCCCGGCCAGAGGGAGCGCAAGAAATCCGTACGGCAGAAACTCAACGCAGTGGCGATGGAATTCAAGGGCAAGAACGTGCTGCTGGTCGACGACTCCATCGTGCGCGGCACCACCAGCCACGAAATCGTGATGATGGCGCGCGAGTCCGGCGCCAACCGGGTGTTCTTCGCCTCGGCCGCGCCGCCGGTGCGCTATCCCAACGTCTACGGCATCGACATGCCCACACGCCAGGAGTTGATTGCCAACGGCCGCACGAACGAGGAGATCGCGCGCGAAATCGGCGCCGACGCGCTCATCTACCAGGACCTGGATGCGCTCAAGGCCGCGGTGCGCGAGGCCAATCCGCGCCTCACGCAATTCGAAACCTCCTGCTTTGACGGCAACTACATCACCGGCGACGTTACGCGGGAATACCTCGACAGCGTGGAAAACCACCGCAACTGTGCGCGCGAGGAATCGTTCGAGGACGAGCGCAGCACCCAATTGAACCTGGGGTTGGTAGAGACGGATTAGCATCAGTGCGTGGCGGCTTAAATTGCACCTCGACGTCATTGTAGAGTTGCGATGTCGCGTCGACGAAGTACCGTCCGCGCGCGTCGCCGATTGCGCACGGATGAAGAACGCATCCGCGTGCAATCGACGATCTTGTAGATAAACCACGCCGTCCCGGTCTTGACCAAAACGCGGTTGGCGCGCGCCGCGCGCAAGTCCGCCCCCGGCATGCGGCGGCATGCGCGTCGCATACAAATTTGACACCTGCGCGCTGCAGTAGTAACGTAATGCCGCGCCGATTTGAAGCATAGCTTGCGGGCGCCGCCGGTTACCGACCGGCAAACAAATACAGCTAAAGCGTGGGAAACCCGTCTTAGCCAAAGCTGAGCGGGTTTTTTGCTTTTTATATGGACGCAATCATGGCCGATAAAATTGAATTCGATACCCTGGCGCTGCGCGCCGGAATCCACCGCAGCCAGTTCGGCGAACATTCCGAGGCGATGTATCTCACCTCGAGTTTTGTGTTCGAGAATGCGGCCCAGGCGGCGGCGCGCTTCACCGGCGGCGCGGAAGGCAATATCTATTCGCGCTTCACCAATCCCACGGTGAGCGCATTCCAGGAGCGCCTCGCGGCTCTCGAAGGTGCGCAGGCCTGCGTTGCCACCGCCTCAGGCATGTCCGCGATTCTGGCGACGGCCATGGCCCTGCTCAAGACGGGCGATCATGTGCTGTGCTCGGCCAGCGTATTCGGCTCGACGGTGCAGTTGTTTTCCAACATCCTCGGCAAGTTTGGCGTGGACACCACTTTTGTTGCCGGCGCCAGCGTCCCCGCCTGGGAGAGGGCGGTGCGCCCGAACACCAAGCTGCTGTTTGTCGAGACACCGTCCAACCCGCTTACCGAGATCGCGGATATCGCGGCACTCGCGGCAGTGGCCAAACATGTGGGGGCGCTGCTGGCGGTGGACAATTGCTTTTGCACGCCGGCACTGCAGCAGCCGCTGCAGCTCGGAGCGGACCTGGTGATCCATTCGGCGACCAAGTACCTGGACGGCCAAGGCAGGGTGCTTGGCGGGGCGGTGGTCGGACCGCGCGGACCGGTAATGGACGGCGTTTACGGCTTTTTGCGTACTGCCGGGCCGAGTCTGTCCCCTTTCAATGCCTGGGTGCTGCTGAAGGGGCTGGAAACATTGCGCATACGCATGGATACGCAGTCGCAGGCCGCACTGCAACTGGCACAGTGGCTGGAGCGGCGCCCCGGCATCGAGCGCGTGTACTATCCCGGCCTGCCTTCTCATCCGCAATATGAGCTGGCGAAGAAGCAGCAGCGCTTGGGCGGCGCGGTGGTGTCGTTCGAGGTCAAGGGGGGGCGCGAGGCGGCCTGGCAGGTGGTGGATGCGACGCGCATGATTTCAATCACCGCCAATCTGGGCGACACCAAGACCACGATTACCCATCCTGCCACGACCACCCACGGCCGCATCAGCGCCGAAGCGCGCAAGGCGGCGGGCATAGGCGAGGGGCTGCTGCGCGTCGCGGTCGGCCTGGAGGCGCTGGGCGACATTCAGGCCGATCTGGAGCGCGGCTTAAACCGGTAACGGTGGAAATCGCGGCGGTGCGCCGGGTTTCAGTTCTCGTCCAGTTGCACCGCGCGGCAGCCTGATGCGTCGCAGACGAGATAGCTGCCGCCCTGATACCAGTCCGCCAGCACCCAGCGCTCGCAGGCATGGCCGTCTACCGTGTGCACGTGGCGGGCGGGGCGGTGGGTATGGCCGTGGATCAGCCGCGGATAGCCGTGGCGGCGCAAGACAGCCTCGACCTCGGCCGGCGCGACATCCATGATTTCGGCCGGCTTGCCGCGTTTCTCCTGCTCGCTTTTGCGGCGCAGCGCTTCGACCGCAGCCTTGCGCTCGGCCAGGGGCTGGTGCAGAAGATTGCTGATCCAGGTTTGGCCGCGCGCTTCGCGCCGGAACGCCTGGTATTCCAGATCGAGCGTGCACAGGGTGTCGCCGTGCATCAGCAGGACCGACCGCCCGTGCAGCTCGATCAAAGTGGGATCCGGCAGCAGCGTCACTCCGCTAGCTCGCGCGAACGCTTCGCCGATGACGAAATCGCGGTTGCCGTGCATCAGGTAGGTTGGGACGCCGCCGGCGACCAAGCGGGCGAGGGCGGCGACTACCGCGGCGTTAAATGGGTCATCCAGGTCGTCGTCGCCGACCCAATACTCGAACAGGTCGCCCAGGATATAGAGAGAGCGCGCGCTGCGCGCCTCGCGCTCGAGGAAACCGAAGAAACTGCGGCTGCTCTGCGGCCGGCCGGCACAAAGGTGCAGGTCGGAGATGAACAGGGTGCTCAAGCGGGCCGGCGGCTACGGCGCAAAATGCGCAAGGAAAGGATCAGACCGCCGGCCTGCCGCAGCCCGCGTCCTGCATTGCGCGCGCGGGGCCGGTGTTCATACCGCTTCAGCGCGTTCCAGCACCACGTCTTCGGCGGGGACATCCTGATGACCGCCGCCGCTGCCGGTTTTGACGGCCTTGATCTTGTCCACCACGTCCATACCCTCGACCACTTTGCCGAACACGCAATAGCCCCAACCCTGCGGCGTCGGCGCGCTATGGTCGAGGAAGCTGTTGTCCTTGACGTTGATGAAAAATTGGGCGCTGGCCGAGTGCGGGTCGGAAGTGCGCGCCATGGCGACAGTGTAGCGCTCGTTCTTGAGGCCGTTGGTCGCTTCGTTTTGTATCTGTGCCTGCGTCGGCTTTTGCCTCATGCCCGGTTCGAAGCCTCCGCCCTGAATCATGAAACCGTCGATGACGCGATGGAACACGGTATTGTCGTAGTGCCCGCTTCTGACATAGGAGAGAAAGTTTTCCACCGTCTCGGGGGCTTTGGCGGCGTCGAGTGCCAGGGTGATGGTGCCGTGGTTGGTGTGCAGTTTGACCATGATGTGCTCGCTATTTGTCGGTAATGAGGGTGACGGATTCGATGACGACCGGCTGCCGCGGCACGTCCTTGGCGAAAGGGCCACCTGGACCGGTAGGCATGCGCGCGATGCGCATCACTGCCTCCATGCCCTGAGTTACCTTGCCGAACACGGCGTAGCCGAAACCGACCGGAGTAGCTTCGCGGAAGTCGAGGAAAGGGTTGTTGGCGACGTTGATGAAAAACTGCGCCGTGGCCGAGCGCGGATCCGGGCGGCGCGCCATGGCGAGGGTGCCGACTTGGTTCTTCAGCCTGTTACCGGCCTCGTTTTCGATCGGCGGGCGAGCGCCTTTCTTCTCCCTAAGGTCAGGATAGTAGCCGCCACCCTGGATCATGAAACCGTCGATGACCCGGTGAAAAACCAGGCCGTCATAAAAACCGTCCCTCACATATTGCAGAAAATTGGCCGCCGATTTCGGCGCCTTGTCGGCGTAAAGCTCGATGCGTATGGTGCCGGCGCTGGTCTTCATTTCAACCTGCGGGTTGGCGGCAGACGCCTGCGCCGACCAGAGCAGGATGCCCAATATCAGAAGCGGGAACGAGCGCATGTTTCTAGCCCTTATTCAATACGGATATACACTGGTCACAACCTCGGCGGACGCAGAGAGCGTACAAAAAACGCACTCGGTTTTCTGCGCGCGTCCTGCGCTGACTAGCGCAGGACGCGGCCGGCGGGCGAGCAAAGCAGCTACGCCGCACCTTCGTAAATGATGCGCCACTTGCCGCCTTCTTTGGTCCAGTACTGGCGCTTCTTCATCGTGTTGATCAGGTTGTTCGAGCGGTAATCCTGGTCGAAGGTCACTACTACCAGCTCCTCGTTGCCCGGATTGCGGAACATGCTGAAATTGGAGAGAGTCAGCTTGATCCAGCTCTTGCCGCTGTTGACCTGGCGCTTGTGTCGTCCCCAATCGGCGAAGTTCTGGCGCTCGGCGGAGAATTTGTTCGAGTAGTGGGTCAGATAGCGTTCGGTATCCAGGCTTTCCCAGTCGCTGCGCCAGCGCTCGATTTCGGCATTGAGCGCATTGCGCTCGGCGTTCCAGTCATCCAGCGACAGCCATTCGACCTGTTCGCTGATGATCACCGGCGTGAGTCCGATTTGCAGCTTGTTGGACAATGCGTCCAGGTCTGCGTTGGCCAGCACCACGCAGCCGTTGCTGGCGCGCGGCGCGCGGCTGTAGGTATCGCTCGGTGTGCCGTGCAGCCAAATGCCATGGCCGTTCCTTCCGTGGCGCTTGTCCCATTCGTTTGGATAGCTGATGGGGAAGGCGCCGCTGCCGTAGAAATCAGAGAGCTTGTTTCTGGGCAGGCTGGCAGTGACGTGATACACGCCTACGGGCGTCTTTTCATCTCCTTCGCGCGTTTTCTCCCCGCTGCGCTTGCCAGTGCTGATGTAATAATCTGCGACGAAGCGTGGCCGGCCGTTCTCGTTCTGATAAAGGTACAGACGCGAGCGCTTGTTGTCGACGACGATGGCATAGCGCTGATCCTCACGCAGTTGCATCAGGTAGCGCGGCACCCGGTCCTGCGATGGGCGGTCGCGGTAGGCATGCAGTCGGACCAGCGCCTCGGCGCGCAGGTCATCGAGCCGTCCGCTCGAACCGGGAGGCGCATTGCCGAAAGTCTTGAGCTCGCGCCCTCGGGCCAGCAACAGGTCGCCTTTGATCAGGTACGCCAGACGAAAATTGGGTTTGGCCCGGAGCAGGGTTTCAACCTGATTGAGTGCCAGATCGAGGTGGTTGCCCTCGATCTCCTCGAACACCTTGCCCAGCTGGTCATCGGCGCTTTGGTCCGCCTGTGCGGGGGACGGTGAGGGGAAGAAAGCACTGGCGAGGCCCAGCGCCCCGGCGAGTAACGTGTTCGAGAATCCGCGCCGCAACTGCATCAATTAGTTGACTCGCTCTTCATGTATTAGCCACTTCCCATTGGTTTTGACCATGATCAGCGTTTTAGTTCCCGAGGCCTTGATTATATCGGACCGGTAAACCTGGTAGAAGCGTACGCTGGCGGCGTTGTCGCCGTTGATGCTGACCTTGGGCGACTTTATTTCCACTTCGATTTTCTTCGGCGCGCTGACACGCTGCCTGCGCGCTTTCTCCCAGTCGCCGCGCGACTCGCCCTTGGGCGTCTTGAAGTCACTGGCGTAATGCGCGAGGTAGCCGGATACGTCTTGCCTGGACCAGGCGCCGGCCCAGTCCTGCACGGCCTTGATCAGTTCGTCGGCTTCAGCGCCCTGGCCTACGACGGCCTTGGCTGCAGGCTCGGCGGCCTTGGGCTCAGAGGACTTAGGCTCAGCGGACTTAGGCTCAGCGGACTTAGGCTCAGCGGCCTTGGATTCTGCGCCCGATTTGGCGCTCGCAACCGCGCTTGCGTTGCCGCTATCGGCTGGCTTGTCCGGGGCCGCCGCCGTATTGACCGGATCAGCGCGCGCAGAGGCGCGGGCAGTGCGCGTTCCGCCGCCGATCATCTCGCCTATCATGGCCAGCTTGGTCTTGGCGCCGGTGTTGGAGGAATCGAGTTGCAGCGCCTTATCGTAGGCTTGGCTAGCGAGCTTGGCGTAAATATCGCCCAGATTCTCGTGCGCGGTGGCGTAGCTCGGATGCGTGCGGATCGAGCTTTCCAACGCGGCCCTGGCTTTATCGTACTGACCCTGCGATGCGTACAGGACTGCCAGATTATTGTACGGCTCGGGCAGCTCGGGGTAGTCCGTGGTCAGCTTCAAGAACACCTGGATTGCCTCGCTTGGGCGGTTCATCTCCGTCAGAATCAGACCTTTCAGAAAACGCCCTTGCGCATCGCGCGGTTTGCCGGCGAGGTATTTGTCGACGCGTTCCAGGGACTGCGGCAACTGGCCCTGCCTCATCATGCGATTGATGTCCTGCAACTCGTCGGCGTGGGCGGCGGCCGCAGCCAATGCAAGACTTAGGGTGACCGCGATGCGGCGAAGGAGGTGGTGCATTGTGTTATACTTTCTGACGCCAGTAAGATTAGCTTTGTATTCTAACAAGAACACCCGAACCTCCACAATAGAGGCCTCTGCCAAAGTTTCGGCGGTGGCGCCGCCTTCACGCGGAAAGCGCGGCGCATCCGACCGCATTCTGGCTGCTTTTTGCGCATGCTGAAGATATACAACACCCTTGCCCGCCGCAAGCAGGATTTCGTCCCGATCGAGGCGGGCATGGTACGCATGTACGTATGCGGCATGACCGTCTACGATTACTGCCACCTGGGTCATGCGCGCGTCATGGTGGTGTTCGACATGGTGCAGCGCTGGCTGCGAGCTTCCGGGTTTGAACTTACTTACGTACGCAACATCACCGACATTGACGACAAGATCATCCGCCGTGCCGCCGAGAATGGCGAGACCATAGGCGAGCTCACCGCACGCTTCATCGCCTACATGGACGAGGATGCCGCGGCCCTGGGGGTGCAAAAGCCCGATCACGAGCCGCGAGCCACCCGGCATATAGACGGCATGCGGGAGATGATCAAGGTGCTGCAGGCCAAGGGTCTGGCCTATCATGCGGCGAGCGGCGACGTCAATTACTCCGTGCGCAAGTTTCCCGGCTACGGCAAGCTCTCGGGCAAGACGCTGGATGAGTTGCGCGCGGGCGAACGCGTCCAAGCCGATGCAAGCAAGCACGACCCGCTCGACTTCGTCCTGTGGAAGCGGGCCAAGGAGGGCGAGCCGTTCTGGGCATCGCCCTGGGGCGCAGGTCGCCCCGGCTGGCACCTGGAGTGCTCGGTCATGTCGTGCAAGTTGCTCGGCGTGCATTTCGACATTCATGGCGGAGGCCAGGACCTGCAATTCCCCCATCACGAGAACGAGATCGCGCAGTCGGAGGGCGCGCACGGCGATGGTTTCGTGAACTACTGGATGCACAACGGCTTTGTGCGCGTCGACGACGAGAAGATGTCCAAGTCGCTCGGCAATTTCTTTACCATTCGCGAGGTGTTGAAGCAATACGATGCGGAGGTCGTGCGGTTTTTCATCCTGCGCGCGCATTACCGCAGCGCGCTCAATTATTCCGACCGGCATTTGGACGAAGCGAAGAGCGCGCTGACGCGTCTGTACACGGCGTTGAAAGACGCGCCGCGCGATGGGTGCGCCATCGACTGGAGCAACGCGCACGCGGCGCGCTTTCGCGCGGCAATGGACGACGATTTCAATACACCCGAAGCCGTTGCCGTGTTGTTCGATCTGGCAAACGAGGTCAACAAGGCGGCGGACCGGCGCAAAGCCGGGCTGCTGCGTTCCCTGGGCGGCGTGCTCGGGCTGCTGCAAAGGGATGCAATGGAATTCCTGCAACGGCCCCAGGAAGGTGGAGTTCGCGCCGCCGCCGCCGAGGACGGGGCTGTCAGCGCGGAACTCGGCGGCTATTGCGCCGAGCGCATTGCCGCGTTGATTCAGGAGCGCGCGGCCGCAAAGAAGGCCAGGAACTATGCCGAAGCCGACCGCATCCGCAAGGATCTGCTCGATGCCGGTATCGTGCTCGAGGATACGCCGCAAGGTACGACGTGGCGCCGCGCTTGAGTTTCATGCGCCATTAACTGTCGTGCCGGGGACGCACGACCGATCCGATGCGTGGCGACTGAAATCGCGCCCACGTTGTTGCAGCGTTGCGATTTTGCGCGGACGACAACCCGTCGGCGCGCAGCGCGCACCTCCGCAGTGCAGGAGGTCGTCAGGAATTCTTTGCTATTCAGCAAAGAATTCTTTCACCTTGTCCATCCAGGATTTGGCCCGCGGATTATGGCGGTCCGAATCCGTCACGTTGATCGTTTCCAACTCGCGCAGCAGCTCCTTTTGCCGCTCGGTCAGATGCACCGGGGTCTCAACCACCACATGGCACAGCAGGTCGCCCTGGGCGTGACTGCGCACGCCCTTGATGCCCTTGCCGCGCAGGCGAAATATCTTGCCGCTCTGGGTTTCGGCCGGAATCTTGACCCTGGCGGCGCCGGAGAGCGTCGGTATTTCGATCTCTCCGCCGAGTGCGGCAACGGTGAAACTGATGGGCATCTCGCAGTGCAGGTCGTCGTGATCGCGCTGGAACACCGGATGCGGTTTCAGGTGCAGTTGCACGTACAGGTCGCCCGGCGGCCCGCCGTTGACGCCGTGCTCTCCCTCGCCGCTCAAGCGGATGCGGTCGCCCTCGTCCACGCCTGCCGGGATTTTGACCGACAGCGTTTTGTGCTGCTTCACGCGTCCGGCGCCCTGACAACTGGTGCAGGGGTCGGAAATCACCTTGCCCGTGCCGTGACATTTTGGGCAAGCCTGCTGGATGGAGAAGAATCCCTGCTGCATGCGCACCTGGCCCTGTCCGTTGCAGGTCGGGCAGATTTTGGGCTGAGTCCCTGGCTTCGCACCCGAGCCATGGCAGGTCGCGCATTCGTCCATGGTGGGAATGCGTATCTTGGTCTCGGTTCCGTGCGCGGCTGCCTCCAGCGCGATCTCGAGGTTGTAGCGCAGATCGGCGCCGCGGTAGACATTCGACCGTCCGCCGCGCGTCTGGCCGAAGATGTCGCCGAAGATGTCGCCGAAGGCGTCGGCGAAATTGGAGAATCCCGCGCCGTGCGCGCCGGCCCCGACTGACGGGTCGACGCCCGCGTGGCCGTAACGGTCGTAGGCGGCGCGCTTGTCGGCGTCGGAGAGTATCTCGTAGGCTTGCTTCGCCTCCTTGAACTTCTCCTCCGCCCCTTTGCCCTTGTCCTCCGGATTGCGGTCCGGGTGGTGTTTCATCGCGAGCTTGCGATAGGCCTTCTTGATCGCGTCTTCGTCCGCGTCGCGATTGACGCCCAGTATTTCGTAGTAGTCGCGCTTTGCCATAGATTCAGTGGGGAGTGAGGGGTTAGGAGTGAGGAGGCAACGGCAAAAGGGGCGAGGCTGTCACGCCTCGCCCCTCACTGCCTTGCTGCTCATGCTTTATTTCTTGCTGTCCTTGACCTCGGTGTATTCGGCATCGACCACCTCGCTTTCGTCGGACTTGGCCTCGCTCTTGCCGCCCGGTGCCGCTTTTTCTTCGGCGGCCTGGGCATCGGCATACATTTTCTCGCCCAGCTTTTGCGCCACCTGCGCCAGCGCCTGCGACTTGGCGTCGATTGCCGCCTTGTCCTCGGACTTGAGCACTGCCTCGGTTTCCTTGATCGCCGTCTCGATTTTTTCTTTCTCGCCCGCATCCAGCTTGTCACCGTACTCGGTGAGCGATTTCTTGACCGAGTGCACCAGCGCCTCGCACTGATTGCGCGCATTCACCAGTTCCAGCGCCTTTCTGTCCTCTTCGGCGTGGACCTCGGCGTCCTTGACCATTTTCTGGATTTCTTCCTCGTTCAAGCCGCTCGAGGCCTGGATCTTGATCTTGTTCTCCTTGCCCGTGGCCTTGTCCTTGGCCGACACATGCAGGATGCCGTTGGCGTCGATGTCGAAGGCGACCTCGATCTGCGGCAGGCCCCGGGGCGCCGGCGGGATGTCGGCGAGGTTGAACTGGCCCAGACTCTTGTTGCCCGAAGCGATGTCGCGCTCGCCCTGCAGCACGTGTATGGTCACCGCGGTCTGGTTGTCATCCGCGGTGGAAAATACCTGCTGCGCCTTGGTCGGGATGGTGGTGTTCTTCTGGATCAGCTTGGTCATCACGCCGCCGAGTGTCTCGATGCCCAGCGACAACGGTGTGACGTCGAGCAGCAGCACGTCCTTCCTTTCGCCCGAGAGCACCGAAGCCTGGATCGCCGCACCCGCCGCCACCGCCTCGTCCGGGTTCACGTCCTTGCGCGGTTCCTTGCCGAAAATCTCCTTAACTTTGTCCTGCACTTTGGGCATGCGCGTCATGCCGCCCACCAGGATCACGTCGCTGATGTCGCTAACCTTGATGCCGGAATCCTTGATTGCGGTCAGACACGGCGCCACGGTTTTTTCGATCAGCTCATCGACCAGGCTCTCCAGCTTGGCGCGCGTGAGTTTGATCGACAGGTGCTTGGGCCCGCTCGCATCGGCCGTGATATAGGCGAGGTTGATCTCGGTCTGCTGCGAGGACGAGAGCTCGATTTTCGCTTTCTCCGCGCCCTCCTTCAGGCGCTGCAGCGCGAGCACGTCCTTCCTCAGGTCTATGCCCTGGTCGCGCTTGAACTCGTCGCAAAGGTAATCCATGATGCGCTGGTCGAAGTCCTCGCCGCCAAGGAAAGTGTCGCCGTTGGTGGAGAGCACTTCGAACTGTTTCTCGCCCTCGACATCGGCAATCTCGATGATGGATATGTCGAAAGTCCCGCCGCCGAGGTCATATACCGCAATTTTGCGGTCGCCCCCCTGCTTGTCCACGCCGAAGGCGAGCGCGGCCGCGGTCGGCTCGTTGATGATGCGCTTTACTTCCAGCCCGGCGATGCGGCCGGCGTCCTTGGTCGCCTGGCGCTGGCTGTCGTTGAAATAGGCAGGGACGGTGATCACCGCCTCGGTCACCGGTTCGCCGAGGTAGTCCTCCGCGGTCTTCTTCATCTTCAGCAGCACTTGGGCGGAAACCTCCTGCGGGGCGATGCGCTTGCCGCGCACTTCGACCCAGGCGTCGCCGTTGTCGTGCTTGACTATCTTGTACGGCATGAGGTCGAGGTCCTTCTGCACCTCTTTTTCCTCGAAGCGGCGGCCGATCAGGCGCTTGACCGCATACAGCGTGTTCTTGGCGTTGGTCACGGCCTGGCGCTTGGCCGAGGCGCCGCACAGGATCTCGCCGTCCTCCTGGTAGGCGACGATCGACGGCGTGGTGCGCGCACCCTCGGAATTCTCGATGATCTTGGTTTGCCCGCCTTCCATGATGGCGACGCAGGAATTGGTCGTTCCCAGGTCGATGCCGATGATCTTAGCCATAGTGTGTTCCTCGATGAATGAAATGCTTGTCAGGAATGTGGGGTTGAATCGCTGCGCTTCAAGCGTCCTTTGCCTTCGAAACCGTCACCAGGGCCGGACGGATGACACGTTCGTGCAGCAGGTAGCCCTTCTGCATCACGTCCACCACCTGGTTGGCTTCGCCCGGGTGCTCCACCATGGTCATGGCCTGATGCTTGTGCGGGTCGAATTTCTCGTTGACCGGATTGATTTCCCTGAGGCCGGCCTTTTCGAACACGGCGTTGAGCTGCTTCAAGGTCAGTTCCACGCCGCTTTTCAGGCTCTCCAGCGTGATATTTTCAATCGCCAGCGCGGCCTCCAGGCTGTCGCGCACCGGCAACAGCGCTTCGGCCAGGTTTCCCACGCCGTACTTGTGCGCGCTGGCGATGTCGGCCTGGGCGCGTTTGCGCAGGTTTTCGGTTTCGGCCTTGGCGCGCAGCCAGGACTCCAGGTGTTCCTGCGCCTTTTGCTCGGCCAGACGCAGCTGCTCCTCCAGACTGGGGGCCGTTTCTTCCTTCGCCCCGGGATCGGCAGCGGTTGCAGGCGCGGCAGCATTCTCGGCCGCCGCGGCTTGGAAATAGTCAGGTTCTTGATCCGCCATCACTTGCCTCTAGTCTTCCAATAACCTCTGGACAGATGGGGGCAGGTCAGTGCATTTCAAGTGGAGGGCACGATTCGGTGCATGCAAAGCGAGCACGCCCGAGGCTGCCGCAGGCGGGCGAGGCAGGGGGCGGCAAGCGGGTCTAGCGCTGGCTCACGCGATGCGCGCGAGCCAGCGGCGACTATCCTAGGCCGGCGCGCCCAGCGCCCTGGAGCGCACGCGCGAGCGCTCGAGCTCGTCCGCACCTGGGGCGGGCTCGCCCCAGCCGCGCACGTGCTCGAGGGCGATTTGCGCCAGCGCCTGGATCCAGGCATCGCTCTCGTTGAGGCAGGCGATGGCGTGGAACTCCTTGCCGCCTGCCTTGAGGAATTCGGCCCTGCCCTCCATGCCTATCTCTTCCAGTGTCTCCAGGCAGTCGGCGACGAAACCCGGACAGATCACATCGACACGGCGCAGGCCCTCATTGCCCCATTGCGCCAGCGTCGCTGCGGTATAGGGCTGGAGCCATTCGGCGCGGCCGAAGCGCGACTGGAAGCTGAGCTGGTATTGTTCCGGCGCCAGCAACAGTGTCTCGGCCAGCAGGCGCGCGGTCTTCTGGCATTCGCAGTGGTAAGGATCGCCGCGTTCCAGCGTGTAGCGCGGCAACCCGTGAAAACTCATCAGCAGCTTATCCGGCTTGCCGTGTTGGGCCCAGTGCTTGCGCACGCCCTCGGCCAGCGCCGCGATGTAGGCAGGGTGGTCGTGAAAGTGCTTGACCATGCGCAGCTCGGGAATGTTGCGCATGCGCCTAAAGCAATCGGACACGGCATCGAGCGCGGTCGCCGTGGTGCTGGCGGCGTATTGAGGATACAGCGGCAGGACCAGAACGCGCTCGCAGCGCTGCTGTTTCAAGCGGGCGAGCACCGAGGCTATAGAGGGGTCGCCATAGCGCATGGCGAAATCCACGACCAGCGCAGAGTGACCCTGTGCGCCCAGGTAACCACGCAGGAGTTTTGCCTGGCGCTCGGTATGCACCCTGAGGGGCGATCCGTCTCGGTCCCATATCTGCGCGTACTTCGCCGCCGATTTGGCCGGTCGCAGGTTGAGGATGATGCCGTTCAGTATCAGCCACCACAGCGGCCGCGGAATTTCGACCACGCGCGAATCGGAGAGAAACTCCTTCAAGTAGCGGCGCACCGCCGCGCGCGTCGGGGCTTCGGGCGTGCCCAGGTTGACGAGCAGGATCGCGGTGCGCGCCGGCGTGCCGTGCGCATGGGCTGGTTCGGCCAGGAACGACATCGACTGTGGCCGCGGCGCGATCAGTTGCTGGAAAGCGCGCTGGAGAGCAGCTTCGCCGTAATGTCGACGATGGGAATCACGCGTTCGTAGGCCATGCGCGTCGGGCCGATCACGCCGACGGTGCCCACTATCCGTCCGTCCACGGTGTAGGGGGCGGTGACCACGCTGCACTCGTCCAGCACCGAGGCGCCCGATTCCCCGCCGATGAAAATCTGCACGCCTTGCGCGCGCGTGCTCATGTCGAGGATCTGCACGAACAGGGTTTTCTTGTCGAACAGTTCGAACAATTCCCGCAGCCGCGCCATATTGGAGGCGAGGTCGGTTGAATCGAGCAGGTTTCTCTCCCCGGAAATGACGTAGTTCTCCGTGTTTTCGTTCAAGGCCTGGTTGCCCGCTTCCAACGCTGCTGTCATGAGCGAGGTCATATCCTGGTGCAACTGCTTCAACTCCGCCTGTACCCGCCGGCGGATTTCGTCGAATGTAAACCCGGCATAATTCTGATTGAGGAAATTTGCGGCCATGGTGAGCTGTGCCGGCGTATAGGTCTTGTCCGTAAACAGGATCCGGTTCTGCACGTCTCCGTCTGGGGTGACGATGATGAGCAGAACACGCTTTTCCGAAAGCGCGAGAAACTCGATATGGCGGAAGGCGGCGGACTTGCGCCTCGGCGAGGCCACCACACCGGCAAAATGGGACAGTTGCGACAAGAGCTGCGAGGCCGAACTGATCAAACGCTGCGGGTTATCCGGATGCAGATTGCCTTCGATCTCCCTCAATTCGACTTGCTCCAGCGGCTTGATGGTGAGCAGGGTGTCGACAAAAATGCGATAGCCGCGCGGCGTGGGCACGCGCCCGGCCGAGGTGTGCGGGCTGGAGATGAATCCCAGCTCCTCCAGATCCGACATGATGTTGCGGATCGTCGCCGGCGACAGGTCCAATCCGGAATAGCGCGACAGCGCGCGCGAGCCGACCGGCTGGCCTTCGGCAATATAGCGTTCTACCAGGGTTTTGAGCAGAATCTGGGCGCGGCGGTCAAGCATGGTTGCATTCTACCCACAATTTACTCGTCTTCATCAACACGAAATAGGGGCGATGTGGTTTAATTTCAACGTGATGCCCCCCGCGTTCAAAACCGTCGCACTGATCGGCCGCTATAACACTGCCGAAATCGCCGAGTCGCTGCTCGGTTTGGCGCAGCTGCTGCAGCAGCGCGGCTGCGCCGTGTTGATCGAAAAAGAGACTGCAGCCAAGATTGGCAGGAACAGTTTCACCGCCGCGGATTATGCCGCCATCGGCGAGCGGGCCGATCTCGCCGTGGTGTTGGGTGGCGACGGCAGCATGCTTTCGGCCGCGCGTCATCTGGCCGCTCACGCAGTGCCCCTGGTCGGGATAAACCAGGGGCGGCTAGGGTTCATGACCGACATCGCGTTCTCGAACATGCGGGAAACCATCGAGCTGCTGCTCTCCGGCCAGTACACAATCGAAGAGCGCATCATGCTGGAGGCTCGGGTGCTGCGCGGGGAAAAGGAGGTTTTCAGCACCCAGGCGCTCAACGATATCGTCGTTAACAAGGGTGCGACCGGCCGCATGATCGAGTTCCTGGTGCATATCGACGGCCAGTTCGTCTACGATCTGCGCTCCGATGGCATCATCGTGGCCACCCCCACAGGCTCCACCGCCTACGCGCTTTCCTCCAATGGTCCGATATTGCAGCCGAACGTGCCCGGTATCGCGCTGGTACCTGTCTGTCCGCATACGCTGTCCAATCGCCCGATTACAGTGAGCGACCGCTGTGTGATCGAGATTACCATCAAGCAGCGTGCCCTCGGCGCGAGCCTGCATTTCGACGGTCAGCCGCATTCCGAGCTGGCAGTCGATGACAAGGTGATCGTGCGCCGCGCGGCGCATTCCATCCGCTTTGTCCATCCGCCCGGCTACAGCTACTACGCCATGTTGCGCGAGAAGCTGCATTGGAGCGAAATGTAGATATGCTGCGGACGCTCAGCATCCGCGATTTTGTCATTGTCGATTCGCTCGAACTCGAATTCCACGCCGGGTTTACAGTGCTCACCGGCGAAACCGGCGCCGGCAAGTCCATCCTCGTCGACGCGCTGGCGCTGACTCTGGGCGAGCGCGGCGATGCGGCCGCGGTGCGCGCCGGTTGCGAGCGCGCGGACGTCAGCGCCGAATTCGACATCCAGACGCTGCCAGAACTCGCACTATGGCTGCGCGCGGCCGAGCTCGAGGGCGATCCCGGCCTGCTCCTGTTGCGCCGGGTAATCGACAAGAACGGGCGCTCGCGCGCGTTCGTCAACGGCCGGCCGGCCACGCTCGGCCAGTTACGCGAGGCGGGCGAATGGCTGGTAGACATCCACGGCCAGCATGCGCACCAGTCCCTGCTCAAAGCCGATGCCCAGCGCGCATTGCTGGATGCGCACGCCGGCCTCGCGCCGCTCGCGGCCCAGGTGGCGGCGGCGTATCGGCAATGGCAGAAGCTGGCGCAGGCGCGCACCGAGTACGAGACCCACGCGGCGCAGCGCAATGCCGAACGCGAGCAGCTGCATTGGCAGGCGCGCGAACTCGAGCAGTTGGCGCTGCAGCCCGGCGAATGGGATGCGGTGCAGGCCGAACACACCCGTCTGGCGCATGCGACCGGGCTGATCGAGGGCGTGCAGGCGGCGCTGGATACCCTGTCGGAGGCCGACGCGGCCTGCCTGCCGCTGCTCGCGCGCACGGGCGCGCGGCTGGAGGCATTGCTGGACTACGACGCACACCTGCGCGACGCACTCGAACTCATCCGCTCGGGCGAGGCGCAGGTGCAGGAGGCTGTCTACGCACTGCGCCATTACGCGGACCGGCTCGAACTGGACCCGCAGCGGTTCGCCGCGGTGGAGGCGCGCATGGAGGCGATTCACGGCAGCGCACGCAAGTTCCGCCTGGCGCCGCAGGAACTGCCCGAACACCTGCGGCAACTGCAGGCGCGCCTGGCCGAACTTGAGATTGCCTCCAACCTGGAGACTCTGGTGAGGGAGGAGCAGCAGGCGCGCACGAGCTACTTCGACCTGGCGGCCAAGCTGAGCGCGGGCAGGAAAAAGGCCGCCGCCAAGCTCGGCAAGGAGGTGACGCAGGCGATGCAACAACTCGCCATGGCGGGCGGCAAGTTCGAGGTGGCGCTCAACCCGTATCCGCCGGAGGGCAGCCTGCATGGCGCGGAACTGGTCGAGTTTCTGGTCGCCGCCAATCCGGGGGTGGAGGCGCGCTCGCTCGCCAAAGTGGCCTCCGGCGGCGAACTCTCGCGCATCAGTCTTGCCATCCAGGTGATCACCAGCAAGGCGGCGCTGGTGCCGACCTTGATTTTCGACGAGGTGGACGCCGGCATAGGCGGTGGTGTGGCCGAGATCGTCGGCCGCCAGCTCAGGACTCTGGGGCGCGAACACCAGGTGCTGTGCGTCACGCATCTGCCGCAGGTGGCGGCCCAGGCCGACCAGCAATGGTCGGTGAGCAAATTCGGCATCGAGGGCAGGGTGAAGACCATGGTATCGGTGCTTGACCAGAAAGAACGGATCGAGGAGGTGGCGCGCATGCTGGGGGGGACCGAGATTACCGCCATCACGCGCAAGCATGCAGCGGAAATGCTGAGTCTGTGCTGAGCCGGTGAAAACGGATTTTGTCCGACTCTGATCTGAGGGAATACATGCGGGCGTGCTCCCTCGTTCCAAACCGGCCAGACTCCAAGCGGCGCCGCGGCGCCAGGCTCGACGCTGATGATTCCGAATCCCGCTGCGGACCGACCGCTTGGAAGCGCGGCGCGGTTTGTGCCAGTCGCCGCTTTCGGCTAGAATGCGCGGACATTTAGGCGCGTAGCTCAGCTGGTTAGAGCATCACCTTGACATGGTGGGGGTCGTTGGTTCGAGTCCAATCGCGCCTACCAAATTTTTTGGTAGGTTACCCAAACAAGGGTCCGCAGAGACTCGCCAGGGGCAGTTTTTGATTCAATTTGGAAGTTTCCCACTGGCAATTCTGAAATAGTTCCGTTCGTGTATGCGATCCCATTGCGCGCTCCCGTGGCGCGTATGTATGAAAGAAGATTGCGCGCCGGCAAAGCCGTGAGGGAAACCTTTGATCTAGCGCAAAGATATTCGTGCGCGCTATGGCAACGTACCACATTTGTTTGTTTAACCTGAGAGGGAACTCATGAATCTGAAAAGCAAATTCGTACTGGCGGCCATGGTCGCCGCTTTTTCGGCCAGCGCGGCCTACGCGGAACCGATGGTGATCAAGTTCAGCCACGTCGTGGCCGAGGCCACGCCGAAGGGGCAGGCCGCGCTCAAGTTCAAAGAACTGGCGGAAAAGGCGCTGCCCGGCAAGGTGCAGGTGCAGGTATTCCCGAGCTCGCAGCTGTTCGGCGACGCTAAGGAAATGGAGGCGGTGCTGCTCGGCGATGTGCAGTTCATCGCGCCGTCGCTGTCCAAATTCGACAGGTACACCAAGAAAGTGCAGCTGTTCGACCTGCCGTTCCTGTTCGACGACCTTGAGGCAGTGGACAAATTCCAGCACAGCCCGCAGGGCAAGGCGCTGCTCGACTCGATGCAGAGCAAGGGCATCCAGGGCCTGGGCTACTGGCACAACGGCATGAAGCAGCTCTCCACCGACAAGAACCAGCTCAAGCGCCCCGAGGACGTCAAGGGGCTCAAGTTCCGCATCCAGGCCTCGGACGTGCTCGAAGCGCAGTTCCGTGCCGTCGGCGCCAACCCGCAGAAAATGGCCTTCAGCGAGGTGTATCAGGCGCTGCAGACCGGCGTGGTCGACGGCCAGGAGAACACTTGGTCGAACATCTACTCGCAGAAGTTCTACGAAGTGCAGAAGACCATTGCCCAGACCAATCACGGCGTGATCGACTACATGGTGATCACCAACGCCAAGTGGTGGAACGGGCTGCCGGCTGATGTGCGCAAGGGCCTCGCGCAGGCGATGGAAGAAGCGACTGCCTACGGAAACGGCATCGCTAACGAATTCAACGAGCGCGACCGCAAGCGAATTCTCGACGCCGGCAAGGCCAAAATACAGGTACTGTCGAAAGAAGATGTCGCCGCCTGGCGCAAAGCCATGGCTCCGGTGTGGAAGAAGTTCGAAGGCGAGATCGGCAACGACCTGATCCAGGCAGCGCAAAAAGCCAACAAATAGGCGCGGCGCTGCTACCGCCAATGGCGTAGGAGGGGGGGTGTCATGAGTTTCGGCAAGGTCGTCGACCGGGCGGAGGAAGGGCTAATTGCCCTCCTCCTCACGGTCATGACGCTCATCAGCTTCACTCAGGTGGTGGCGCGCTATGTATTCAATTTCAGCTTCATCTGGGCGCTGGAGCTGGTTACTTACCTATTCGCCTTTCTGATCTTTCTTGGCATGTCCTACGGTGTGCGCGTCGGGGGCCACATCGGCGTCGACGCGCTGGTCAAGAGCTTGCCGCCGGCGAAGGCGCGTGCGCTCGGCGTGGTGGCCACGTTGCTGTGCATGCTCTACGCGGCGATCGTGTTCTACGGTGGCTGGGTATACGTCGCCAAGATGTATCAAATCGGCATCATGGCGCAGGATATCCCGATCCCGCAGTGGGTTCCGCGGCTGGTGCTTCCATTCGGTTTCGGGTTCTTGTTCTTCCGCTTTGGACAGGTACTCTACCAACTCCTGACGGGCAAGGAAGCCCACCTGCTGGGCGACGAAGTGGAGGAGGCGCTCAAGTTGCGCAGCAATGATGCCGAGCCGCCGACGCAGGGGGGCAATTGACCACTCTCGCGCTGTTCGTGATGTTGTTCATCTTCATGCTGCTCGGCATGCCGGTGGCGGTTGCGCTCGGGCTGTCGTCACTGCTGACCATCATGGTGTTCGGCCATGATTCGCTCGCCTCGCTGTCGCTGAAACTGTTCGAAACCTCCGAACACTTTACCTTGTTGGCGATCCCGTATTTCATCCTGTCGGGCGCGTTCATGACCACTGGTGGCGTGGCCAAACGCATGATCCGCTTCGCCATCGCCTGCGTCGGGCACCTGCGCGGGGGCCTCGCGATTGCGTCGGTACTGGCGTGCATGCTGTTTGCGGCGGTGTCGGGCTCCTCGCCCGCAACCGTGGTCGCGGTCGGCTCGATAGTGATTGCCGGGATGGTGCGCTCGGGCTACCCAAAAGCTTTTGCCGCGGGGGTCGTGTGCAATGCTGGCACCCTGGGCATCCTGATCCCGCCGTCGATCGTGATGGTGGTATATGGCGCGGCCACCGAGACTTCGGTGGGCAAACTGTTCATGGCCGGCGTGGTGCCGGGGATCGTGCTCGGACTGATGCTGATGATCGCCATCTGGGTTCTTGCGCGTATCAAGAACCTGCCGCGCCAGCCGCGCGCGTCGCTAAACGAGGTGCTGGTGGCGGGGCGCGACTCGATCTGGGGCCTGCTGCTGCTGGTCATCATTCTCGGCGGCATCTACGGCGGGATTTTCACGCCGACGGAGGCGGCTGCGGTCGCCGCAGTCTACGCTTTCCTGATCGCGGTATTCGTCTATAGGGATATTGGTTTTAGCAAGGTGCCCAGCGTGCTGGTGGACGCGTCCAAGGTGACGGTAATGCTGATGTTCATTATCGCCAACGCGCTGCTGTTCGCACACGTGCTCACCACCGAGCGCATTCCGCAGGTGATCGCCGAGCAGATCGTCGCCTGGGGCATGCCTTCGTGGGGCTTCCTCATCGTTGTCAATGTGCTGCTGCTCGCGGCAGGCGCGTTCATGGAGCCCACCGGGATCATCCTGATCCTGGCGCCGATCCTGTTTCCGATTGCCACGCAACTCGGCATCGACCCGGTGCATCTGGGGATCATCATGGTGGTAAACCTCGAGATCGGCATGGTGACGCCGCCGATCGGCCTCAATCTTTTCGTCACAGCAGGCATCACCGGAATGTCGATCGGCGAGGTCGTGCGCGCGGCCGTGCCGTGGCTGTCGGTCCTGCTCGTATTCCTCGTGATTGTGACCTACGTGCCGATCATAACGCTTTGGCTGCCGAACCTGCTGTTCTGAGTTGACGCCGTCCGGCGCGGCTGCGCTGGACGGCTGTCAGCCGAGCAGGTTGCGGCATTTTTCGAGCAACTGCTCCGGCGTTTCGGGACGATCCGGCTTGGGAATGATGCGGCCCGCCGGAGGCCGCGTCGTCTAAGTCAAATCGCCGGTATACGAGGTCAGCGCCTTCATGTAATTGCTGCGCTCGAAGGCGGCCGGGTCGGGGCAGGACAGTTGGCTGAGCGAGCCCTTCAGTTGCTCGACCGAGTCGTATTCGCGCTCGGTCATCCATTCTTCGATGCCACTGACCAGAGTGGCGATATGGTTCGGCCCCTTGCGCAGCAGGCTGCTCGCGACCATGACGCAGTCGGCGCCTGCGAGCAGCAGCTTCAGCACGTCGTCCGCGGTATGCGCTCCGCCCGTTGCGGCCAGGCTCGCCTTTACGCGGCCGCGCAGGATGGCGATCCAGCGCAGCGCGAGACGCAGTTCGTCTGAAGTCGACAGCACCAGATGCGGCGCCACCTCGAGTTCGTCGAGATGGATGTCGGGTTGTATGAAGCGGTTGAACAGCACCAGGCCCGTCGCGCCGGCCGCGGCGAGCCGCGCAGCCATATTGGCCATGGAGCTGAAGTAGGGCGATACCTTTACCGCCACCGGAATCGAAACCATGCGGCTGACCGATGCCACCAGGTCGATGTATCGCTTCTCTATTTCGGTGCTTGTGTCCTCGGGATCGGTGGCGAGAAAGTAGATGTTCAGTTCGAGCGCGTCGGCGCCGGCTTGCTCGAACTGCTTGGCCATGTGTGTCCAACCGCCCGGCGTGTAGCCGTTCAGGCTGGGGATCACCGGCACCGCGAGCGTCTTTTTTGCCTCGCCGATCAGCTTCAGATAGTTGTCGGGACCGGTGTTGTAGTTCTGCATCTCCGGAAAGAAGCCGTGCGCTTCGGGCGAGATCTCGGCGCCCGCCAGCATCAGGTTGTGGCTGGCCATCTCCTCGTGCTCGATCTGTTCCTCGAACAGCGACGGCAGTACGACGGCGGCGACGCCGGCGTCCTCCAGCCGCTTGAGGCTCTCTATCGAGCCGGTCATGGGCGAGGCCGCGGCCACGATGGGATTCTTGAGCTCGAGGCCCAGATAACGGCTGCGCAGGTCGGCGCTCATGCTTGCTCCTCCTTCGAACTCGGCGCGGCCGCGGCGCCTACCGCGCTGTCGCCCTCTGGGTCGGGTTTGCCGTCCTCGGTCACGATACGCTGCACGCCCGCCATCTGCTCGTAGAGGCTCCAGCGCGCTTCAGCGGCAGACTGCGCAGTCTCCATCAGTTGTTTCGCGCGCTCCGGGTCAGCCCGCGCGAGCATGGCGTAGCGGCCTTCCTTCATGGTGAAGCGCTCGACCGGCATGGTCGGCTTGCGCGAATCGAGCTTGAGTGGCTGACTTGCGCCGCCCATGCCTAAGCGCGGGTCGTAGTGGTACAGGGTCAGGTAGCCGCTTTTGACCGCATCGCGCTGATGGCTCATGCCGGTGGCCATGTCGATGCCGTGCGCGATGCATTGGCTATAGGCGATGATCAGCGAAGTGCCCGGCCAGGAGGCCGCTTCCTGGAACGTGCGCGCCGTTTGCACGGGGTTGGCGCCCATCGCCACCTGGGCGACGTAGACGTTACCGTAGGCCATGGCGATCATGCCCAGATCCTTTTTGCCGGAGGATTTGCCCGCGGCGGCGAACTTCGCCACGGCGCCGCGCTGGGTGGACTTGGATGCCTGTCCGCCGGTATTGCTGTAGACCTCGGTGTCGAGCACCAGGATGTTAACGTTGCGCCCGGAGGCGAGCACGTGGTCCAGGCCGCCGTAGCCGATATCGTAGGCCCAGCCGTCGCCGCCGACGATCCACACGCTGCGCGTTACCAGGCTGTCGGCCGCGGCCAGCAGTTGCTGCGCCTGTGGAGACTTGATCCGCGGCAGGATGGCCTTCAACTGCTTCACGCGCTCGCGCTGCTCGTGAATCTGCTGGTCGGACGCCTGCGGCGCCTCGAGCAGCGCCGTGGATAGGTCTTCGCCGATCTCGGCGCGCAGGTCGCGCACCAGCGCTTGCGCCAGGTCGCGCTGCGCGTCCAGCGCGAGGCGCATGCCCAGCCCGAACTCGGCGTTGTCCTCGAACAGGCTGTTCGCCCACGCCGGGCCCTGGCCTTCGCGGTTCTGCGCCCACGGCGTCGAGGGCAGGTTGCCGCCGTAGATCGAGGAGCAGCCGGTGGCGTTGGCCACCAGCAGGTGGTCGCCGTGGAGCTGCGACAGCAGCTTAAGGTACGGGGTCTCGCCGCAGCCGGCGCAGGCGCCGGAGTACTCGAACAGCGGCATGCGCAATTGCGAGCCCTTGAGCAGGTCGATCGTGTCCCACGACGGGCGCGTCTCGGGCAGGCTGAGGAAAAACTCATAGTTGCGCCGCTCGGCCTCGAGATGATCGAGTTTGGGCTCCATGTTGATCGCTTTGCGCTTGGCTTCTTGCTTGTTGCGCGTCGGGCAGATGTCCACGCAGATGCCGCAGCCGGTGCAGTCGTCCGGCGCCACCTGAAGGGTATAGGCCCAGCCGGCCAGCCCGTCGCCCTCCTTGCTCCTCCAGGGCACGCTGTTGAAGCCCGCCGGCGCCCCTTTCAATTGATCGGGCGAATACACGTTCATGCGGATGGCCGCGTGCGGGCACATCAGCGGGCACAACGCACATTGCGTGCAAATGGCGGCGTCCCAGATCGGGATCTCATGGGCGATGCTGTGCTTTTCCCATTGCGAGGTCGCGGTGGGGAAGGTGCCGTCGATCGGCAGCGCCGACACCGGCAGCAGATCGCCCTTGCCGCCGAGCATCATCGCGGTGACGCGCTGCACGAAATCCGGGGCCGTGCGCGGCACCACCGGCCGGCGGCGCAGCGCCGAATCGGCCCGGCCGGGGACCTGCACTTCGCGCAGCGCGGCAAGCGACTGGTCCACCGCGGCGAAGTTGCGGTTGAGCACGGACTCGCCGCGCTTGCCGTAGGTCTTGCGGATCGAGCTCTTGATCTTCTCGATCGCCTCGTCGCGCGGAAGGATGCCGGAAATGGCGAAGAAACAGGCTTGCGTAACGGTATTGATGCGCCCGGCGAGGCCTGCCTCCTTTGCCACGGCGAGCGCGTCCACCACGTACATCTTCAGTTTCTTGGCGAGTATCTGCTCCTGTGCCTCGCGCGGGAGCTTGTCCCATACCTCGTCCGGCCCGTAGGGGCTGTTCAGCAGAAAAGTGCCGCCGGTGCGCGCGAGTGCGAGCACGTCGAGCTTCGCCATGAACTCGAACTGGTGGCAGGCGATGAAATCGGCGTGGCGGATGAGATAGGTGGATTCGATCGGATTCGGTCCGAAGCGCAGGTGGGAGATGGTGACCGCGCCCGACTTTTTGCTGTCGTAGACAAAATAGCCCTGTGCATGCAGCGGCGTGTTCTCGCCGATGATTTTCACCGAGTTCTTGGTCGCGCCCACGGTGCCGTCCGCGCCCAGGCCGTAAAACACGGCGCGCGTCACGCCTTCGGTCTCGGTGTCGAAACTTTCATCCACGGCCAGCGACAGGCGGGTGACGTCGTCGACGATGCCGACGGTGAAATGACGTTTGGGTTGTTTTTGCGCGAGTTCGTCCAGCGTCGCCTTGGCCATGGCCGGCGTGTACTCTTTGGAAGACAGGCCGTAACGGCCGCCGATGACCTTCGGCGTCGCGACGTCCTGCGGCCATGCTTCGACCAGAGCGGTGACGATGTCCTGATACATGGGCTCGCCGATCGCGCCCGGCTCCTTAGTGCGGTCGAGCACGGCGATGGCGCGCACGCTCTTCGGCAGCGCCGCGACGAAGGCTTGCGTGTCGAACGGCCGGTACAGGCGCACCGTCAGCAGGCCGACTTTCTCGCCGCGCGCGACCAGAGCGCGGACCGCTTCGCCCGAAGCGCCGACGCCCGAACCCATTTGCACCAGAACGCGCTCGGCATCGGCGGCGCCCTGATAGTCGAACAGCCTGTAGCGACGCTTGGTGAGCTGGGCGAACCGGTCCATGCTTTCCTGCACGATACCCGGCACCGCTATATAGAATGGGTTGCAGGCTTCGCGCGCCTGGAAAAACACGTCCGGATTCTGCGCCGAGCCGCGCAGCACGGGCTTGTCCGGATTGAGTGCGCGCGCGCGATGCGCTGTGACCAACTCGTCGTCGATCAACTCGCGCACTTCTTCCTCGAGCAGCAATTCCAGCCGGTTTACCTCGTGGCTGGTGCGAAAGCCGTCGAAAAAATGCATGAACGGCACGCGCGAACGCAGCGTCGCCATCTGGGCGATCATCGCCATGTCCTGCGCTTCCTGCACGCTGGCCGCGGCGAGCATGCCCCAGCCGGTCATGCGTGCGGCCATCACGTCGCTGTGGTCGCCGAAGATGGACAGCGCATGTGTGGCCACCGTGCGCGCGGCAATATGGAATACCGCAGGCGTGAGTTCGCCCGCGATCTTGAACATGTTGGGGATCATCAACAGCAGCCCCTGCGACGAGGTGAAGGTCGTCGTGAGCGCGCCGGCCTGCAGCGAGCCGTGCACCGCGCCTGCGGCGCCGGCTTCGCTCTGCATCTCGATGACTTCGGGAATGGCGCCCCAGATGTTCTTATGGCGGGCCGCCGACCATGCATCGGCGAACTCGCCCATGCCCGACGACGGCGTGATCGGATAGATCGCAATTACCTCGTTGGTGAGGTGGGCGATGCGTGCAGCGGCCTCGTTGCCCTCGAGGACGGCCAGGCGGTTGCTCATGGTTTCCTTTCGCTAGTTTTCATTGGCCCTTGCCGCGGCCGTGCTGCTAGAGAAGTCCGGCCTTGCCGGCCTTCCAGCGCGCATACTCGGTAGCAAGCAGCGCCACATGCTCGCGCTCTTCCGCCGCGAGTTCCTTGTACAGCTCGCGCTCGACCGAAGCTTCGGGCGCGCGCGCGCCCTGCTCGCTGAAGAATGTCACCGCCCGCTCCTCGAACGCGATGGCGATGCGGAACAGATTGGCCGGATCCTCGGGCTTGCGCTCGACGCCGGCAAAGATGGCCGCGCGATCGATCTGGAAATCCTCGGCCGGCTGCGGCAGGTTCGCGTGGTAGCGCTTGGACAAGGTCTGCATGTGCTCTCGCTCCATCTCGGCGAAACGGCCGAAGAGTTCACTAAGCGCCGGGTCTTTCGCGTCGCGCGCGGCGCGCTGGTAGAAGGCATGGCCGCCGAGTTCGATTTCGAATGCGGCGCGGATGGCATCCAGGCCTTTGCTGTCGTCGATCGGCCCGCGCTCGAGCATCTCGAGCTTGCCTTTGCAATGCGGACACATGCCATAGGGGAAGGCGAAGCCCTCGCTTACCTTGCCGCAGGCGCTGCACCTCCACCTGAGTTCCAGGTTGGCGCAGCAGATGTAGGCTTCATCTCCCTCGATCGGACGGTGGCACTTTGGACAGGAGATCATGGTTTGCTCTCGCTCTGGGTGGTGGTCGGCGCTGCCGCGGCCGGCGCGGCGCCGCCGAGCGCGACCGGCGGCACGAAGGCGTCCGCGTCTTCCTGGGTAACGGGCCATCTTTGCTTGCCGCCCTGCAGATAGGCACCGATGGATCTGGCCGCGCGGCGGCCGGCGCCCATGGCGAGGATGACGGTCGCCGCACCGGTGACGATGTCCCCGCCGGCAAACACCCCCGGAAGGGTGGTGGCCTGCGTCTGCGGGTCGGCGACGATGTAGCCCCACTTGTTGAGGCCCAGCCCCGGCGTCGACTGGGTAACGATCGGGTTGGCCTTGGTGCCGAGCGCGTAGATCGCGGTATCGCATTCAAGCTCGACGAATTCGTCCAGGGGCATGGGCCTGCGCCGCCCCTTCTCGTCGGGTTCGCCCAGCATCATCTTCTGCACCTTCATCCCGCGCACGCTGCCGTCGTCGTCGATAATGATTTCGACCGGCGTATGCAGGAAGAAGAACTCTATGCCTTCTTCCTTGGCATGGCGGATCTCCTCGATGCGCGCCGGCGCCTCGGCCTCGGAACGGCGATACACGCAGCGCACCGTCGGCGCGCCCAGGCGCTTGGCCACGCGCAGGCAGTCCATGGCCGTGTTGCCGGCGCCGATCACGACCACGCTCTGGCCTAGGGTGATCGGCGTGTCGAGATAGGGAAATTTGTCCCCGCCCATCAGGTTGACGCGGGTGAGGAATTCGTTCGCCGAATAGACCTGGCCGGCGAACTCGCCCGGGATGCCGAGAAACGATGGCGCGCCGGCGCCGGCGCCGACGAAGACCGCGTCGAAACCCATGTCGCCCATGAGTTTGGGGATGGAGAACGTCTTGCCGATTACCTTGTTGGTCTCGAACTTGACGCCCATGTTCTTCAGGTTGTCGACCTCGCGGCTGATGATGTCGCGCGGGAGCCGGAACGGCGGTATCCCGTACTGGAGCACGCCGCCGATCACGTGCAACGCCTCGAATACCGTGACCTCGCAGCCGTAGCGCGCCAGATCGGCGGCGACCGCGAGCCCGGAGGGGCCGGAGCCGACGATGGCGACCCGGCCCAGTTCGCGCTCGAACAGCGGCGGCACCGCCTTGGGTGCGCGGGCGTTGTCGCCGATGAAGCGCTCGAGCCGGCCTATCGCCACCGACTCCATCGGGGTCTTCTTGTTCCTGCCGACGACACACTGGGCCTCGCACTGCGATTCCTGCGGGCAGACGCGGCCGCATACCGACGGGAACAGATTGGATTCGTTGATGACACCGAGCGCGCCGTCGAGATCGCGTACCAGCAGGTGGCGGATGAAGCGCGGGATGTCGATCGACACCGGGCAGCCGGCGATGCAGTCGGGCTTGGCGCACATGATGCAGCGTTCCGCCTCCTCCAGCGCATTTTGCATGCTGTAGCCCAGGTTCACTTCCTTGAAATTGCGCGAGCGCTCCAGCGCGTCGCGCTCCGGCATCTTCACCGCGTGCGGCGAGAGATCTTTGTACTTTTTGTAATTGCGCTTGTTCTGCTCGAACAGCACCTCCTCCACATGGCAGATATGGGCGTAATCTTCGCTCGCCTTCGACTCCTCTCCCTTGAAGCGCCGCTGGCGCAGGACCAGTTCCTTGAAGTCGACCTGATGGCCGTCAAAGTCCGGCCCGTCCACGCAGGCGAACTTGACCTCGCCGCCGACGCTGACGCGGCAGGAGCCGCACATGCCGGTGCCATCGACCATGATCGCGTTGAGCGACACCATGGTCTTCACGCCAAAGGGCCGCGTCGTCTCGACGCATGCGTTCATCATCGGCAGCGGCCCGATGGCGATGACCAGATCCGGTTTGTCGCGCTCGAGCACCTGTTTCAGCGCCGAGGTAACGAAGCCCGGCGTGCCGTAGCTGCCGTCGTCGGTGCAGACGATCAGCTCGTCGCAGAACGCGTTGAAGCGCTCTTCCCAGAACACGAGGTCCTTGTTGCGAAAACCGATGATGCCCGTGGTGCGATTGCCGGCGTTCTTGAACGCGCGCAACTGCGGATATATCGGCGCCACGCCGAGCCCGCCGCCGACCAGCACTACGTGCCCGACCTTGCTCACGTGCTGCGGCATGCCGAGAGGGCCGACGAAATCGGCGAAGCTGTCGCCCTCCTTGTAATGATCCCGCATCTCGAGCGTGGTCTTGCCGAGCGACTGGATCACCATGGTGATGGTGCCTTTGTCGCGGTCGAAATCGGCCACCGTCAGCGGAATTCGCTCGCTGCCCTCGTGCATCCGCACCATGACGAAATGGCCGGGCTGCGCCGAGTTTGCCACGTCGGGAACCAGCACCTCCCACAGGAAGGTCGTGTCGGAAAATACTTCGCGGCGGACAATCGTGTACATAGAATAAGCTTGCGGCCCTGTTCAAGGGTTAGTCGGGCGAAGGAAAGTCGCTTTGCGGATGATCAGCACGATGGCGCTGGTCGAACGCAGCAATCCGGCGCAATCAGGCCGCAGTCGCATCAGCCTGGCACGCCGTTGTCGCGAGTCAACACGGATAACGCTGCGTCCTCCTGCAACGATAATCGAAGCATAGTCCCGGCAGTCGTCAGCGCATTGACGTAGATCAAACCGTAGATCAAACGACAGCGCGCGGCGTCCCCGTTCTGCGGGAACGCCGCGCTGGCTTTCGTCTAGTAATGCGGATCGAACATTGCCGAGCGCACGTCGGCCAGCACGTCCCCGGGCCTGGGCTTGCCGGCGAGTCCATGTTTGTACGCGGTTTCCGCGACGGCCGCAGCAATGTGCGCCGAGACCTCGCGGATGCGCGGCAGTGCAGGGTAGAGGCTGCCCTGCCCGAGATCGGATTCGGTGACGAGATGCGAAAGGGTGTGCGCCGCGCCCATGAACATTTCGTCCGTGATCTGCCGCGCTCGGCTGGCGATCGCGCCCAGACCTATGCCGGGAAAGATGTAGGAGTTGTTGCCCTGCCGCGGCACGTAGGTCTTGCCGTCGCGCTTGACCGGGTCGAACGGGCTGCCGCAAGCGAACAGCGCCCGTCCGTTGGTCCAGCGATACGCTTCCACGGCGTTGCACTCGGCTTTGGAGGTCGGATTCGAAAGCGCGAACACAATCGGTCGCTCGTTTATGCGCGCCATTTCCTCCAGCACTTCCTGGGTGAAGGTGCCGCCGATCGCCGCCACGCCAATGATGGCGGTGGGCTTGAGGGTCTTGATCGCAGTGAGAAAATCGCCAATCGGCGGGTGGTCGTGAGCGTAAGCCAATTTGTGCTCGGCAAGATCGGTGCGGCTTTTTACCACCAGGCCACGCGAATCGACGGTCCAGCAACGCTGGCGCGCTGCGGCTTCGGTTAAGCCTTCGGCGACCATCGCCGACACCACGAGATTGCAGATTCCGGTGGCGGCTTCGCCCGCGCCGAGAAACAACAGTTTCTGCTCGGTGAACTTGCCGCCGGTAACGCGCAGTGCCGAGAAGATGCCCGCCAGCGCGACCGCCGCCGTGCCCTGGATGTCGTCGTTGAACGTGCAGACGCGATCGCGGTATTTCTTCAGCAGCCGGAACGCATTGTGATTGGCAAAATCCTCGAACTGAATCACCACGCCTGGAAATACCTCTGATGCCGCGCTAATGAATTCGTCCAGCATTTCGTCGTAGGCCGCTCCTGTCAGCCGGCGCTGGCGCAGCCCGACGTAAAACGGGTCCTCGAGCATTGCGGTGTTATTGCAGCCGACATCGAGGGTAACCGGCAGGCACAGTTGCGGATGCACGCCGGCACAGGCGGTGTAGAGCGACAGCTTCCCCACCGGAATTCCCATGCCGTTGGCGCCCAGATCACCCAGGCCGAGAATGCGCTCGCCGTCGGTGACGACGATGATACCGGCATGATAAGGCCAGTTGCGCAACAACTGCGCGATGCGTCCGCGGTCGTTCGCGCCAATGAACAGGCCGCGCGGCCGCTGAAAGATGTGGCCGAACTTCTGGCACGCCAATCCGACTGTCGGGGTGTAGACCAGAGGCTGCATTTCGTCGATGTTGTCGCATAGCACGCGGAAGTACAGCGTTTCGTTGCGATCGTGCAGGGCGTTGAGCGCGACGAATTTTTCCAACGGGTCGGTTAGCAGGCGCAGGCGCGCCAGCACGCGCGCGGCCTGCTCATCCTGGTTGTGCACGCGAGGCGGCAGAAAGCCGCGCAGATTGAACTCGTCGCGCTGCGCTTCGGTAAAGCCGGTGCCCCGGTTGCGGGCCGGGTCGCGCAGCAGCGCGAGACCGGACGGCATCGGCTGTTTGCCGTCGGCATTGGATTTTTCGTACATGATAGAGAGCTCCACTGTCTTGAATTATCGTTATTGATCGCGTCGCGGTTTTGTTCAGCCTCGACCCGTCGCAGATCGATGCGGTGGCGCGCGACGGCACCGTAATCGATTATGTTGTTCGAACTTTCAGCTTCGCGCTTGATTTGGATCAACAAAGCAAAGAGTCGCGGACGTTAGTTTAACGGGGGTCGGTGACGGCTGCTCGGCGTCGGCGCGGATGGAGAGCCGACGCATGCGACGGCGTTCATCAATTGGGGTTAGAATCCCGCTGGTTTTGCGCATACGCGTACGGAGGTAAGCAGTGGAAGTTTACAAAGCGGACGTGGCGATAGTGGGCGCGGGTGGCGCGGGTTTGCGGGCGGCAATCGCGGTTGCCGAGACCGATCCGAAACTGAAAATCGCGCTGATATCCAAGGTCTACCCGATGCGCAGCCACACGGTGGCCGCAGAAGGCGGGGCTGCCGGGGTGACGCGGCCGGACGACAGCCTGGATTTTCATTTTGATGACACGGTGCACGGCGGTGACTGGCTGTGCGAGCAGGATGTGGTCGAGTACTTCGTTGCCCATGCCCACGAAGAGCTGGTGCAGATGGAGCATTGGGGCTGCCCGTGGAGCCGCAAGGAGGACGGCCATGTGAACGTGCGCGCGTTCGGCGGGATGAAGATCGAGCGCACCTGGTTTGCCGCGGACAAGTCCGGCTTCCATATGCTGCACACGCTGTTCCAGACTTCGATCAAGTATCCCTCGATCAAGCGCTTCGACGAATATTTCTGCTCCGACCTGATGGTCGAGGACGGCCGCTGCCAGGGCGTGCTCGCGATCCAGATTGCCACCGGCGAGTTCACGCTGATCCAGGCGAAAGCGGTGATCATCGCCACCGGCGGCGCCGGGCGCGTGTTCCGAGAGAACACCAACGGCGGCATCGTCACCGGCGATGGCATGGCGCTCGCCTACCGCCACGGCGTGCCGCTGCGCGACATGGAATTCATGCAATATCACCCGACCTGCATGCCGGGCACGGGCCTCTTGTTCACCGAAGCGTGCCGCGGCGAAGGCGGATTCATGCTGAACAAGGACGGTTACCGCTATCTGCAGGACTACGGACTTGGACCAGCCGAACCTACGCCGCGCAACAAGGCGATGGAACTCGGGCCGCGCGACCGTTTGAGCCAGGCTTTCTGGCACGAAAAAAAGAAAGGGCGGACGATCGAGGGTCCGCATGGTGCGGTGGTAAATCTGGATCTGCGCCACCTAGG
The DNA here is from genome assembly GCA_052172655.1 of Burkholderiales bacterium. Lineage (GTDB taxonomy): Bacteria > Pseudomonadota > Gammaproteobacteria > Burkholderiales > SG8-39 > 2-12-FULL-64-23. Next base: position 507 of record JBQMQE010000002.1, on the reverse strand, counting down.
CGCGGCGAAACTGCACGAGCGCCTGCCGCTGATCTGCGAACTGGCGGAAGAATTCCTCGGTGTCGATCCGGCGCACACGCCGATTCCGGTCCTGCCGGCAGTGCATTACACCATGGGCGGGATAACGGCCGATGGCAAGACGGCCGCACCGCTGCCGGGTCTGTATTCGGTAGGCGAATGTTCCAGCGTGGGCATTCACGGCGCCAACCGGCTGGGCTCGAACTCGCTGACGGAACTGATCGTGTTCGGCAAGGTGGCGGGCGTCGAGGCGGCGAAGTTCGCGAAGTCGGTGGCGATCAGCAATCCCGGCGCGATCGAGAGGCAGGCCGAGGCGGCACAGGTGCGCGCGCTCGGCGTCGTCACCCGGTCCGGCGGCAAAGAACGTCTGGCGGTGCTGCGCACCGAGATGGCCAAGAGCATGGAAGAAGGTTGCGGCATCTACCGCCTCCAAACCGACATGCAGGCCACTTGCGACAAACTGCGGGAACTCAGGGAACGCTACAAGAA
>JBQMQE010000001.1:60317-68800 GCA_052172655.1 Burkholderiales bacterium | reverse complement strand
TTCGGGACGCAGGAGTCGGAGGTTCAAATCCTCTCACCCCGACCATTTCCCGCTGCGACTGCAAGCGCTCAGTGTAGTCATGCCGATGGGTGTGCCGATTCTGGGCCACGTCTGCAGCGCTTAGCCTACTGACCTGAGGGACGACACGCCCGCGCGCTCGAGTAAGCTCACCTGCGGCATTTCGATGCGCTCGCGCTTGATTTTCTCGGTCGGCGCCAGCACCTCGGCCGTGCCGTCGATTACCGTTTTCCCGTCCTGATTGCTGCACAGGCAATCGAAAATGATGTTGGCAGCATTCACAGCAGAAAAGGGTTGGCCAAGATCATGGCAGGGGCACTCCAAGGTCTTTGCATATTTTCCTCGCTAGGTGATCGTTCACTTCGCTGTGGCGAGGAACTGCGCTGCGTCTGTTTAAGGCAGGGTTATGCCACCATGAATGACTGCCGCCTTCCCGAAGAAGTGCGCAGCCATGAGAGGAAAGGTGTCGCAATAAATCGCGACGTTTCATACTGCAATACTTAGCTCTTCGTAGCCTTTGCCCGCAGCGTCCCGGGCATCCGAGCGGTTCATTTCTAGTGCTTCCGTGAGAGTGACACGCAGGGTTTTAAGTAATTCCTCGCGCGTGCGCTCTTGACAGTTAACACCAGGTACCTCCTCGATCCAACCAATCCACCATGGGCCATCCTGTTTCACGACCGCTGTAAAATTTTGATTCATGTCGATACCTCCATGAAGAATTCTACCGCGATAATCGATCTGGCGAATTTTGCGGTGAACGTTCAATCGGCCCGCGCGCGTCCACCTCGTTATCGGATATTTCCACGAACGGGCAATTCGTATGCTCACGTAACCATTTCGTAGCCAAAGGATTGCAAGCGCTCAGTGTAGTCATGCCGAAGGGTGTGCCGATTCTGGACCACGTCTGCAGCGCTTAGCCTACTGACCTGAGGGACGACACGCCCGCGCGCTCGAGTAAGCTCACCTGCGGCATTTCGATGCGCTCGCGCTTGATTTTCTCGGTCGGCGCCAGCACCTCGGCCGTGCCGTCGATTACCGTTTTCCCGTCCTGATTGCTGCACAGGCAATCGAAAATGATGTGGTGATTGTGGTCGAACTTGCGCCTCGCCGTGAGCGTCACGGTGATGCTGTCGCCCACGCCTACCGGGCGCGAAAAGTGCAGCGTCTGGTCGAGGTAGATGGTGCCCGGGCCGGGAAACTGCGTCCCGAGCACGGTGGAGATCAGCGCACCGCCCCACATGCCGTGCGCGATCACCCCGTGGAACATGCTGCCCTTGGCGTACTCGGGATCGACGTGCGCGGGATTCACGTCGCCCGACATGATGGCGAAGAGCTGGATGTCCTGCGGCTTGAGCGTGCGCGTGAGCGTGGCTGTGTCGCCGACTTTGATTTCGTCGTAGGTGCGGTTTTCTATGTAATTCACGGGTGTCATGCTTGCTCCTTGGATCATTGCTGTGTTTTCAAATTTGTGCCGGACCGGAACCAGCGTCCGGGGCGCTCGCGACGAAATCCACGTGCAGCGGCGCGGCCAGCGTCTTGCGCAATTCAGCGATCTCGGTCGAATGGACAAACAGCGCGCGCAGGCCGGCGTCCCTGCCCCAGGCATCGGGGAGCAGATCGATCGGACCGGGAATGGCGGCAGCCAGCGCAGCGCAATAGGCCAGCGCGTTTGCCACCGCCGGCAACAGACGGCCGGCGTAGCCCTTGACGAGGCGCAACCGGGCATCGATGCCGAGCACGGCCAGCTCGATCGCCATCTGCATGCGCGCGTCCGGGTCCGATTCGTTGACCCGTGCCCCTGCGCTGCGGCTCAGCCAGTTTAGAATACTCATTTGAAGCCGTTCCGCAGGAGGGCGAAGATCCTGTGTTGATTCCGGCCGGCCGGCGAGCGCGCAAATCAAGCGCGTCACCGGCGCGCGGCCGGCTCAGGCCGATTGGCGTACTGCCAGTACCGCCTGGTTGCGCAAGGTGCGCAGAAGCTTGATTTCGTCTTCGTGGATCGTGATCGAGTTCGCGCCGGCGGCATCGCCATAGATCATGCCGAACGGCTTGTCCTTGACGATGATCGGAAACAGGAGAAACGCCCCCGCGGAAAACGTCTTGCGGTACCAGTCCGGGATGCGGGTCGCGATCTTGGGGTCGCCGGTATCGGTGATGAATACGTCGATGTTCTTCTGCAGCGCGACGTGAAACACATCGGGCACGAAATCGAGGGGGAATTGAAACTGCTCGACCAGGGTGTCGATATTTTCGCCCAGACCGAACCTGCCCGTCATCGCCGCGCGCCTTGGGTTGCGCAGGGCGAATATCACATGGTCAAAGCCGATGCCGGTATAGATGGTCTCGATGATGATGCGCAGCAGGTCGTTCAGGCTGCTGCCTTCAACCATGGCGTTGGTGATGTCCTGTATTCCTCCCGAAAGCACGTCCTTTCTCACGCGCGCTTGTTCTTGCGGCGGCGTGGGCGACGCGAGTTGCGCAGTCTCCGTGGCATGGAATTCCACGCGCATGGTTTTTTCGATATCCTGGGTCTGCAAAGTCCCGCCGTGCATGGCCTGAGTGGCTTTGGCTGCCGCGGTTTCCTCGGAAGCTTTCTGCAGCATGCCCAGTTTGCCGGCGATGTTCTGGTCGAGTTTCCACCCTACCGCTACGGTGTATTCCTTGAATTGTTCCAGAGAGCGGATGAACACGCCCTCGGCCTTCTTCGGATCGAGCTTCAGGCGGTCTTTGTATTTTTCCAGGGTCTCGGTGGAGCGTTTCTTCTGCTCCTCCGGATCGCTTTCCACCACGGCGGCGGACAGCTCGCATGCCATGCGCACGACGAGGCGCGTGGTTTCGTCCGAACTGTGGTGCGCGCGCACGGCATGCTGCGGCCCGCTCTTTTCCATGCTGCCGATGATTTTCTGCGGGAACCCCCATGATTTGGCCACCCCCTGGCCGAGCTCGGTGTAGCTGGCGCCGAGCACCCGCCTCGAGACTTGTTCTTCGCCGGCTGCGCCCAGCGCGAGAAGCTTTTTGATTTCCGCGGTCTCCTCGGGAAAATAATAGATCGACAGCATGCGCCCGAGGTTGTGCATCATGGCGCAGACGAACATCTCTTCGGGGTTGCCGTAGCCCTGGGACACGCAGATTTCCCTGGCGATCGCTCCGCCGAGGATCGCCTGAGCGCACTCGCCCATCAGATCCTTTGCCTGGTTGCGGTCCTTCACCTGGTCGAAAAGCAGCAGGCCCAACACCATGTTGCGTATGGTGTCGAAGCCCAGCCTGTAGACCGCGCCCGAAATCGTGCTGATGTTGCCGCGGCCCGACTGGTTGTAATAGGTGGAATTGGCAAGCTTGATGATCTTGTTGGTGAGCGCGAAATCCTTGAGCACCGCGTTGGTCAGCGTGGTGACGCTGCCGGTATCGGAAAAGATGATGTGGTTGACGTTGGAAATCGACTCCGACATCGCCGGGAATTCCTTCTTGAGCTTTATGCGCCGCAGCAGGAATTCCACGGTGCCGCCGCCCTCGAATGCGGCGCGCACGGACGATTCGGAGTTGCCGGCCTGCAGTAAGGCCTGCTTCATTTCCACCACCGATTCGTAGCGCGCCTCGGGGTCCTTGGCCACGGCCTTCAGCAGGCAGGCGACTATCTTCTCGTTCAGCCCGGGACCCGTAGGCAGCACGATGGGATCATTGACGATCTTCAGCAACAACTGATCGACGCTGCCGCCCTCGCCCCTGAAGACGCGTTCGCCGGTCAGCATTTCGCAGAACACCAGTCCCGCTGCAAAGATATCGGTCCTGGCGGAATACAACTTTTTCTCGATGTATTCGGGCGCCATATAGGCCGGGGTACCGATCAGGTCCTCGTCGATGCCGACACGGGCTCCGACCAGCCAGCTCACCTGATTCCTGGAAGCCGCGCCGAAATCCATGATGCGCGGCGTGCCGTCGCTGCCGAGCATGATGTTCGCGGGTTTGATGTCCCGGTGCAGCACGCCGTGCTTGTGGGCATGGGCGAGGCCGTCCAGGACCTGTACCGCGATTTTCAGCGCGTCTTCGGTCGGCAGGGCGCCGCTGCGCTTGATCAAGGCGTCCAGGGTCTCGCCGGTGACGTACTCGAAGACGAGGTAGGGCGTGCCGTGGAAATCGCCCGCTTCGAACACCGGCACGATGCAGGGGTGCTGCAAGGCGCTGACGGCACGGGCTTCGCGCAGCAGCATCTGCATCTCGTCGCCGGTTGCCGCCGTCAGCGTCTTGATTGCGACCTCGCGCTTCAGCTTGGGGTCGTGCGCGAGATACACGATTCCCTGCCCGCCTTCGCCCAGGATCTGTCTGATCTCGAACCGGTCGATATTGGTTACATTCGCTTGCAAAAAATCACCCATAGACGGCCACCTGAGTCCCCCAGTACATCTATTACGTCAATAAGCGCGGGCAACTTGAGCCGGGCCATGCCGGCGCCGGGCGCCGGGATCAGGCGCAGCGCCAATACAGGGCGCTTTGCCTGGCTGTTTCAAAATGAGAGGATGCCTGCCCTCGTGCTGCCCCAGATCAGAGGCCGTTACGGTGCTTCCGAAACGGCACCTAAAGGATTATGCGGTGACGCCTAGGAGCTGCTCCGTCAGCTCGACGATATCGTCCGCTCCGATGCCGAGCGTGGCCAGCACGAACTCCTCCGCGCCGATCCAGTCCGGGCACAGGCCCTGGTTGAGGTGCAGCGCGGCGATTTGCTCGGCGAGCAGGCCGAAGGCAATGAGCTTCGAGTCCGGCGGCTGCGCCCCGGGCGCATTCTTGTCCAGCAGCGCGACATCGTGATGATAGAGAATCGCCCCGCACAGGGGTTCGGATAGTGACCAGCTTCGCGCGAGCGCGCAGGCGACGCGCGCGTGATTGAATTTGAACTGAGTGTCCTCGATGCGGGTGAATTGCGCGCCTGGAATGAACGCGCTTCGCTCCATGATGTCGGCATATTGCGGAAATTTGCGCAGCATCACCAGCATGCCGCAATCGCGAAACAGGACATAGGTGTGCGCCTCGTCGCTGTTGCCGTGCATGAGGCGGGCCGCGATCGCGGTCGCCAGACCCGCAATCCGCAGCGAACTGTCCCAGAAGCGTTCCATCGCGGCGCCCGAGCTTGCCGGGAAGGCGCGCCGCAGCAGGAGTCCGCTGACCAGATTCGCGCTCGCCCGCAGGCCGAGAATGGCAAGCGCCTGCTCTATGCTGGTCGCCTTTTTCGCCAGACCGTAGAAGGACGAGTTGACCGTCTTCAGCATGGTAGCCGACAAGCCGATATCGGTGCCGATCACTGCGGCGAGCCGGCGCAGGTCGGGCTGCGGCGCGTGGAACTCCTCGTCGAACCTGGCGAGGGTCGCCGGACAAGGCGGGATATCCAGTTCTGTCGCAATGCGCGCGGCTTCGCGTTCGACGGCCTCGATGTTCTCTGGATGTTTTGTCATGGCGTCATTTCGCTTCCTGCATGCATGGTAACGGACGCGGACGCCGGAACTTGAGCACCTGCGCTCAGGGCGGGCGTTCTCATCCGGCGGCGCGGCACGGCGCAAATCAATACTGGAGTTCCTTCTCCAGTTTATCCAGCAGGCCGCGCCACAACCTGATCTGCGAGGAGCTGCCGGCGCGCGCGTCAGGCTGGCCCTGACGCACGAGCAGCACATCCTCGTCGTTGAAGCTGTACACCGGAACCAGGTCGTCGCGTTCGGATGCGGGCCTGACCCAGTGTTCCAGATTGTCGAGGATCAAGGGATCGGCGCTGGGAGCAGAGTAATAGGCGAGCACCATATGCGCCACGTTCAGCCGCACCGCCTTGACGTAAGTGATCCTGAGGCGCTCGATCGGCACGCCCAACTCCTTCAAGGCGAAGTATTTGGCGATGGAATAGTCCTCGCAGTCCGCGCCATTGCTGGCGAGCATTTCCGCCGGCGAAGCCCAGTAGTCCTCCACCCTCCACTGCGCCTGATCCGAAACGTAAGTCACGCCGTTAAAGAACTCATTCACCGAGTTCAGCAGTTCCAGATCGCTGCCTGAGCGTTGTCGCTGTTCGGCGGCAAAGGTGCGCACCAGTTTGACCTGTTCCAGGTCGCTCCCGGCGCGCTGTTCGGCCGGGATGGAGCGCACGAATGCCTGCCAGTCGCCGATGCGCCTCTTGCTGCTTTGTCCGAACTTGGACGAAAAATACTCTATCAGCCCCGGCGTGACGCTGCGTGAAAAGCCCAATTCGCGCGTCGCGGCCAGCGCCAAATTGAAGCCGATTGCGAACAGCGCCAGGTACGTGATCCACGCCAGGCAGCGTGCGCGGCCGGCGCGGATTCGGCATCGAGTGGAAGTCAGGTTCATCGGATGATCGTGGCTAGGATGCATGGCGCGGGCGCTGTGGCGCAGTTTCGCTGGATTCGAGGAGAGTCGCACAGGGCATTGCCGGCAAAGCGCTACGCGCCACCGATCGCGCCCGGGCAAATTTTTGCGCCGGCCGGAATCAGCGCCCGGCCTCGGCGGTGCTCGTGCGCGCGGCGGGGCTAGCGCCGGATGGCAGAGCGGTACGCGCCTGCATCAGCCAGTCCGCAGGCGCAGCGCCCTGCCGGTTGCGCGCGAGTATGCGGCGCTCGAAGTCCTTGGCCAGCATTTCGTCGCTTCTCGCCACGAATTGCGTAACGCGGGTGAGTTCCTTCACTGGAAAATAGCGCGTATTGTCCTTGTGCGCGAACTTGATCTCTACCACGTCGCCCACCTGAACTCCGGCTTCGCTTTGGTTCAGAAGCGCGCGCGCGGAGCCGATGTCATTGGCGAGCAGGTCCGGAAACTCGATGTCGGCCCAGCGCTCGCCGCTTTGACGCAAATGCTGCGGCGCCTGGTTCAGCGCCAGGAACACGTTTTCGGCGACCTTGACATATACTTGCGCGACGCGGCCGGTTGCCTTGGTGCCGCCGAGGTACCCCTCCACGGGCGGTGTTTTCGGCGCCGCTTGCGCCGGCGGCATCGGCAGGCGCGCCCCGCCGGGCGGCAACGCCGCAATGGCGCTTGCGCCCGGGCCGACGAGGCCGGAGGCGAGCGAGTCCGATTGAGGCAGCATGATCACCAGCGCTGCAATGGCTGCCGTGGCGAAAATTCCGGCCGTTGAAATCCGTCTGTTATTCATCGAAGCAACACTCCTGCAGGTTGACGTCTTGACCGAATCGCTTACCAATGCTGGGGCAAACGTCTGGATATTGTGATTTTCTGCGGCTCCAACTCGATGTAGCCGCTCGAGACCAGATCCTTGAATACCCGGCTGGCCATTTCCCGGGTCGCTCCCACTCTGTTCGCGATGTCGCGCTTGGACAATTTCTCGGTGATGATGAGTTTTCCGTCTTCCTCGGTGGCCATATCGAGCAACAGCCGCGCCACCCGGTCGGATACATCCAGAAGCGCGAGGCGCTTCACGCTGTTCAGCAGTGCCCTGGTGCGCGCGATCAGCTTGAAAATGAACTGCATGGCAAAGTCGGGGTTTTCTGCCACGAATTTCCTAAACTCCGATTGCCGAATGACGGCCAACCGCGAACGTTCGATGGTCACCACGGAAGCAGACCGCACCCCCTGGTCGAGTTCCACCTCGCCAAAATAGTCCCCCGCTTCCAGGACATCGAGATCGACTTCTTTCCCGTCTGCGCTGCATAGGAACACTTTGACTTTGCCCGACTGGATCAGGTAAACCGAATCCGTGGTCCGCTCGCCTTCGGTGATCAGCGTGGTGTTCTTGGGGAAGGTCTTGACCGTCGCATGGGCAAACAAGGCGCGCAGCATATCGTCGCGAATATCCGCAAGATTGCCGGGTCTTGGTATCGAGCTTGGCATGGCTAGGGGCCCGTCGGGGTCAGCGTAGGGTTCGCGCGACACCGCCGGCCGTCACGAGTACACATCGATGTTGCATGGCATAAGACCTTCCATAGGCGGTTCCGCGCGCAACTTGCGCCGCGATACGCCCGTTCGAGTGATTAACGGCAGCATCGACCGAAACATTAGCTTGCGATCGCACACAAGCAGCGCAAGCGCGCCGGGGAAGCTCAAGTTCGCGCGCTGCCGGCCGATACCGCTTGATGTCGCAATGGCCAGAATCCGAGGTGTCTCTTGACTAGAGCCGATGCTCCCGACGCGGGGCGCAGCGTAGCGCGTGATGCCGATTCTGCAGCGGTAGAACCGGTCGCGCGCGACGGTTGGCGAACTCGCGCGTGGCGATTGCTCTTCGCCACGGCCACTACCGAATCCGTGCGCGCAAAGGAAGAACCGGCCGCGGACAGCGCCGAATCCGTGCGCGCAGAGGAAGAACCGGCCGCGGACAACGGTTGGCGTGTCCGCGCGCGGCAACCGTGGCGATTGCTCTGCGCCAAGGCCGCCACCGCATCCGCGCGCGCAAAGCAACTGCTGCTTGCCGCGGCAAGCGCCGCAATCGCCAAGGGCATCGCGTCGTTGCAGCGGCTGCGCCGGCG
>JBQMQE010000001.1:5708-60217 GCA_052172655.1 Burkholderiales bacterium | reverse complement strand
CGGCAAGCGCCGCAATCGCCAAGGGCATCGCGTCGTTGCAGCGGCTGCGCCGGCGTGCGGGCGGCGCGCAGGATCCGGATGAACGCCGCGATCACGCCCGCGAGCGGCCCGGCAAGCCGGCGACAACGGTGCAACCAGGGGGCGAGCCGGCCGCCGAGGAAACCGTCGCGCCAAAGCCGCGGCGGCGCCTGCGCAGCCTGCTCGTCTATCTCGCCGTGATGCTCGCCGGCGGCATGGGCGGGATGGCACTCGCCTATGATTTGCTCGCGCAATTGCTCGAGCACCGGTCGGCGGAAATCAGGCGCCAGGAAGTCAATCTGTCAGAGTATTCGAAGTCGATGGCCGAGTTGAAACAAGAGCTGGACCAGCGGCAGGCGAAGCAAACCGAGGCGGAGACGCGCCTCGCGGCGGCGCTTGCCGAGAGCGAGAAGAAACTTGGCGAACTGCAGCAAAAGCGCGCCGAAGCGGAGACGCGGCTGGCGAGCGCGCTTGCCGCGCGCGCGAGCAGTCCGCAGCGGCGGGCCGATAGCGGCAGCAGACTTGGTGCCGCGCGCAACGGCCAGGCCGGTCGGAGCCGGGCGGGCGACTGCACCCTGGGCAGCGGCGACATTCGGTCAGTGCTCAGCGGCTGCATTGCCGACATGAATCGCAGATAGGCTGCAAGCGCCGCCGGCTTCCTGCGCAGATGGCCATCGGCGGGCCGCAGAGGATGAGGCGCAGCCAGACAGGCCGCGATCCCGCTGCTGCGATCAAGCGCCCGCGTGCGCGACGCCGAGTTCGGCCTCAAGTTGTCCGCGCGCTTGCCGATAACCAACCGTAGGTGTGCTGTTTCGATCAGCAGATTATGCGGTGCGGCACGCGTTGCGGATGTTTAAAGGCCTATGAGTCAGTTGGTTGGATCAGATCGATCGCATCACCGCGCGCGGACGGGACGTCTCAGTCGCGGCGCGTTCAGTCATGCGGTTGCAGGCTCGTCGTTGCGGCAAACAATCGCGGCCAGTGGCCTGCAGCATCCTTTAAATCAATATGGCATGCCCGGCCGATCGGGCTGAATCTTGAGTGCAGTCATGACAATGCAGCACATACGCCTCCTGATAGTCGAGGACTCGGAGGACGACGCGCGTCTGTTGTATTCCGAATTGACCCGGACCAACAGCGATATCACCTATGCCAGGGTGGACTGCGCCGAGGACATGCGCTCGGCACTGCTCGATTCCGAATGGGATATCGTCATTTCCGATCATTCAATGCCGCGTTTCAGTTCGATCGAGGCGCTCGAACTGTTGAAGGAATGCGGCAAGGACATCCCGTTCATCATCTATTCGGGTGATGTCAGCGAGCACGTCGAAGTGGCGGCCATGTGCAGCGGTGCGCAGGACTCGATTGTTAAAGGCAACTTCGCCCGCCTGTTGCCGGCGATGGAGCGGGAAATCCATGCCGCGGCTGTGCGCCGCGCCAAGGAGCAGGCCGATGCGCACGTGCATAAGCTCGCCTTTTATGACAGCCTGAGCGGATTGCCCAACCGCAATCTGTTTTGCAATCACGTCGGCCGCAAGCTGCAGCAGGCCGAAGGACAGTCGGCCGCCATCTATCTTCTGGATATCGACCGCTTCCTGCGCGTCAACAATTGCTTTGGCCACAAGGTAGGCGATGCGTTGATCCGCCAGATCGCCGAGCGCCTGCAGGTGTGCGTGCCCGAAGACGGGATGGTCGCCAGATGCGGCAGCGATGAGTTCGCCGTATTTCTCGGCAATGTCTGCGGCGACCAGCAGGCGCGCGACGCCGCGGAGCATATCAAGCAAGCTTTTTCCGCGCCGTTCGTCGAGGGTGCGCTGGAATTCAATATTTCCGTAAGCATCGGCATTGTCGCGTCGCCGCGAGATGGCGATGATGTGCCGGAACTGCTGATAAACGCCGAGACGGCGATGTTCCGGGCAAAGAGTCTCGGCGGCAACAACTACCAGTTCTATGCGCGTGAAATGGGCGCGGTGGCAGGCGCGCAACTGGTGCTCGAGTGCGCGCTGCGCAAGGCCGTGGCGCGGCAGGAATTGGTGCTCGAGTATCAGCCCAACTTCAATGTCCTTACCGGCACCTTGACCGGCGTGGAAGCGCTGGTGCGCTGGCGCCATCCGCAGATGGGCCTGTTGCAGCCTGACGATTTCATTCCGCTTGCCGACGAGTCCGGGCTGATCACGGAAATAGGCACCTGGGTGCTGCAGAACGCCTGCCGCCAGGCCAAGGCCTGGCATGATGCCGGGCATGCCGGATTAACCATGGCGGTGAACGTTTCCGCAGTGCAGTTCTGGCAGCCCGGCCTGGTGCGCACTGTCGCCCAGTTGCTGGCCGAGACCGGCATCGACCCGCAGTGCCTGGAGCTCGAAATCACCGAATCGGTGCTGATGCGCAATGTCAATGAGACCATCCTGACCTTGCAGGCGCTCAAGCGCATGCACGTCAAGATTTCGGTCGACGATTTCGGCACCGGCTACTCGTCCCTCAGCTATCTGCGCCGCTTCCCCATCGATATTCTGAAGATCGACAAATCATTTTCCTGCGACGTGATAAAGGACGTGGAAAGCGCCGCGATCGTGCAGGCTATCGGCGCGCTTGCGCGCGGCCTGGGTCTGGCGACGGTCGCAGAGGGCGTCGAAACCAAGGAGCAGTTGGAATTCTACCGTCAGCAGCACTGCGACCGGGTACAAGGTTTCTTGTTCAGCGCGCCGCGCTCCGTCGCGGACATCACCGAAATGCTGGCCGTGCGCCCGGGCAGGCCGGCCCTGGCGCAGTCGGGAGCCGGCGCGCGCGAGCGTCGCAGGCCCGGTGATGTAGGACAAATTCCTACAAGAGAATTCGCGCTCGGAGCCGCCTAAATACGGACAAACTCCTATTTATCTCGGTGGGCGTTGCGTCCACAATGCACTCGTGCCTAACGCGAAACGGCGCGTGACCTGCAACCACCTTAGGAAATAAACATGAACATGACCGACATGCTGGGAGAAATCAAGGAACTCAATCTCACTTACCTGATGCTGGCGCAGCACATGATCCGCGCAGACAAATCCGCGGCGGTGTACCGGCTGGGCATCAGCCAGCAATTGGCCGAAATCCTGGCGGATCTGACCGCCGGCCAAGTGCTGAAAATGGCCGGCACGAACGTGCTGTTGTGCCGCATGCGCTTCGATGATCGGCTGATTCTGGGACTGCTCACGAGCCATGGCAAAGAGGGGACGATGCCGCAATCGCACGCGGCCATCCTGCTTGCGGGACAGCCCGTCGAAGAACTTGCCTGAGACTGAACAGGAGGATTTATGCGAAACAAAAGCGTGGTAACCGAAGGCAACGAAATCCGGGTCGCGATCGAGCTCATCAACCTCGGCGCGAGGCTGCAGGTGCTCGAGACGGAAACCGGACTCAGCCGCGAGCGCCTGCTCAAGCTGTACAAGGAGGTCAAGGGTGCATCCCCGTCGAAAGGCATGCTGCCGTTTTCGGCCGACTGGTTCCTCGGCTGGCAACCCAACGTTCATTCCTCGTTGTTCGTCGACATCTACAATTACCTGGTTGCACACACTGAATTGCGTGGTGTGTACGCCCTGATCAAGGGCTATCGGCTGTATCTCGAACATGTGCATGCCAACAGTCTCGAGCCTATTCTGACGCTGACCCGGGCGTGGACGCTGGTGCGTTTTCTCGGCAGCCTGCTCGAGACAGTGCCGTGCACGCGCTGCGGCGGCAATTTCATCACGCACAAGCTGGAACTCAACCGCAATTACGTCTGCGGGCTGTGCCGACCGCCGTCGCGCGCCGGCAAGTCGAAGAAGCCCGTTCTCGGGGTGACACACGCCGCTGCCGCAGCGCACTGAGCATTAAGCGGCCATTTCAGAGTTATCGAAACGGCCGCGCTAAGCAGGGGAGCATGAGGGGCGTATCCCCTCATTTTTTTTGGTTCCAAGTGCGACCGGGGCAGGGCCGCCGCCCTGCGACCGCCGTTGCCGCGGGCTCGACCGTCTCATCCACCCGGCTGCGGCAATAGCGGGGTGATTTCAGCGCTGTTTCAGGCTTGGGCGCGGGGCGGCGCCTGTTACTTTCTCTGCGTGGCCCGGTAAGGCCCCGCTTGGGGTCGGAGTGCTCAATCAGGCAGTCGGTTAGCGGGCTGTTGAAATTCGCTTCCCGGGCGCAACGGTATGCGCATGGATGTGACAGCCTCAGAGGCAAGCGAATTGCGGCAGCCTCTGAATTGGGGGATCTAAGAGGGGGCGTGCCTCCTTTTTCAATACCCGCTTAGGACGTAGGGAGAATGTTGTGCTGGTTATCGTCGGCTACATCATGGTTTTGTTTGCCGTATTCGGCGGCTTTGCGATAGCCGGCGGCCATCTGGGATCCCTGCTGCAGCCGGTGGAACTGCTGATGATCGGCGGCGCAGCCGGGGGGGCGTTCCTGGTCGCCAATACCTCCAAAGTCATCAAGGCGACGCTCAAAGCCCTGCCCAGCCTGCTGAAAGGCTCGCGTTTCAGCAAGGCGCTCTACCTGGAGACGCTGTCGCTGCTCTATGACATCCTCGCCAAGGTGCGCAAAGAAGGGCTGATGTCGGTAGAGACCGATGTCGATGCGCCCGACCAGAGCCCGCTTTTCGCCAAGTATCCGATGGTCATCTCCGATCATCACGTGGTGGAATTCATGACCGATTACCTGCGCCTCATGGTCGGCGGCAACCTCAATGCGTTCGAGATCGAGAACCTGATGGACAACGAGATAGAGACCCATCACGCGGAGGGGGAGATTCCGGTCAATGCGCTCGCAAAAATGGCCGACGCGATGCCGGCATTCGGCATCGTCGCCGCCGTCATGGGCGTGGTGCACACCATGGAATCGGTCGGGATACCGCCGGCCGAACTCGGCAAACTGATCGCTGCAGCGCTGGTCGGCACCTTCCTCGGCATTTTGCTTTCGTATGGCTTCGTCGGGCCCTTGTCAGCGCTGCTCGAACACAAGCTCGCCGAATCGACCAAGATGCTGCAATGCATAAAGGTCACGCTGCTCGCCAGCCTCAACGGCTATGCGCCGCAGGTGGCGGTTGAATTCGGGCGCAAAGTCCTGTATTCGACCGAGCGCCCCTCGTTCACCGAACTCGAGGACACGGTGAAGCAGCGCAAGGCGCGCCCGCCGCCCGCGCAGACACCATGAGCGAAGACTCACAACGGCCGATAGTCGTAAAGCGCGTGAAAAAACACGCGGGCGGCCACCATGGCGGCGCGTGGAAAATCGCTTATGCCGATTTTGTCACCGCCATGATGGCCTTTTTCCTGCTCATGTGGCTGCTGGGGACGACCAGCAGCGGGGATCTGAAGGGCATATCCGACTATTTCCAGACGCCGCTCAAAGTGGCGCTGCTGGGTGGCACCGGCAGCGGTGACAGAACCAGCGTGATCAAAGGCGGCGGCCAGGATTTCACCCGCACCGAAGGTCAGGTCAAAATGAGCGAGGTCGAGCATGACAAGAAAGTCGTCGACCTCAAGGCGGCAGAAGCCGAGCTCGCGCAGAAGGAAAAGGCCAAGCTGCGCAATTTGCAGGGGCGCATCGAGCACGCGATCGAGAGCAACCCGGCGCTGAAGCCGTTCCGCAAGCAAATGCTGCTCGACCTTACCGCCGAGGGGCTGCGCATCCAGATCGTGGATGAAAACAACCGGCCGATGTTCGCCACCGGCAGCGCGCGACTGCAGCCCTATACCCGCGATATCCTGCGCGAGATCAGCAAGGTGCTGAACGACGTGCCCAACCGCATCAGCATTTCCGGGCACACCGATGCGCAGGCCTATTCCGGCGGCGAGAAAGGCTACAGCAACTGGGAACTGTCGGCCGACCGGGCGAATGCGGCGCGGCGCGAGCTGATCGCCGGCGGCCTGCAGGAAGGCCGCGTGCTGCGCGTGGTGGGCTTGTCCTCGGCGGTGCCGTTCGACGCCGACAATCCCCTGAATCCGATCAACCGGCGCATCAGCATCATTGTCATGAACAGGAAAACCGAGGTGGCGGTGAACACGGACAGCGGCGCGCTGAAAGTCGAGCCGAAACCCGAAGCGATCCACGAAGCGAAACCCGACCCGAAACCCGAAGCGAAACCTGAAGCCGCGAACGAGACTACCGATGCTGCCGCTGCCAAGCCCTGAGCCAGTCGCCGCTGCCGTGGCCGCGTCGGCGCTCGCCTATCCGGCGCGCGTGCCGCTGTGGCAGGCGGGCGCAGTGCAGGCCGCGGCGATACTCGCGGTTCTGGCGCTGACGCGCCTGGTTCCGGCTGCAGTGACGGCGGGGAGCGATGTCATGATCTGGGCCTTGCTGCAGGGCGTCGTCGCGGCGGCGCTGGCGCGTGTTCTGCGGGTGGAAGCCTGGTGGCTTCCGATCCATGCGCTGTTCGTTCCAGGCCTGGTCTGGACGCTGGGATTCGGCCTGTCGCCGGTGTACGCGTTCGCCGCGTTCTGCCTGCTTGCGTCGTTATATTGGGGCGTGTCCCGAAGCCGCGTGCCGCTGTTTCTGTCCAGCCGGGCGGCGACACAAGCCGTTGCGCAGCTGTTGCCGCAGGAGCGAAGCTTCTCCTTTCTCGACCTGGGGTGCGGGCTGGGAGGGGTGCTTGCCTGCCTCGCCCGCGCGCGTCCGGCGGGCCGCTACTACGGCATCGAATCGGCGCCTTTGCCGTTTCTGCTCGCCCGGTTGCGCGCGGCGCTGGTGGCGCGATCGTGCCGCATAAGCTGGGGAGATTTCCGCGATCTCGACCTGGGCCGCTATGACGTCGTCTACGCCTACCTGTCGCCCGCGGCAATGGGTGACTTGTGGCACAAGGCACGCCGTGAAATGCGTAGCGGCAGCCTGCTGATCAGCAACAGCTTCGCCGTACCGGGCGTGCCGCCGGCGCTGAGCGTTGCAACCGGCGCGCAGGGCGGCTCGAGGCTGCTGCTGTGGCGCATGTGAGACCGGTGCGATGACGTTCGCCCATCTGCCACGCAACGAATTGGCCTGGGTCCGCGCCCTGGGCGCGGTCGAGATCCCGGTGCTCAGCCGCACCGTCGAGGAACTGGCGCAACTGCGCGAGCACGAGGAGCATGTCGTAGCGCGCGACATCGCGCAGGTGCTGCTGCACGATCCGATGTTTACGCTGCGGGTGCTGCGTTATCTGCAGGCGCACCGCGGCGCCGCGCAGAAGACCGAGATCACCACCGTCGAGCATGCCCTGATGATGCTGGGCGTATCGCGGTTTTTCGCGCACTTCGGCGATCTGCCGGCGGTAGAGTCGACGCTGTCGGAACAGCCGCTCGCGCTCGAAGGGCTGATGCGCGTCGTCTATCGCGCGCATCACGCGGCGCTGTACGCGAACGATTGGGCCAATGTGCACTACGACCGGAATGCGGGCGAAATCGCGATCGCGGCGTTGCTGCATGACATTACAGAAATGCTGCTCTGGTGCTTCGCCCCGGAGATGGCATTGCGGATTGGGGCCATACGGCGCAACAATCCGTCGGTGCGCAGCAGCGCTGCGCAATTGAGCGTGCTTGGGTTCGAGCTTTCCGCGCTGCAGGCCGCCCTGATCGCAGAGTGGCGGCTGCCGGTGTTGTTGCAGTCGCTGATGGACGATACGCACGCGACGCTTCCGCGAGTGATGAACGTGGCGCTAGCGGTCAATTTTGCGCGGCATTCGGCTCGCGGCTGGGACGATCTGGCGCTGCCGGACGATTACGGCGCTATTGAGCATTTTCTGAAGCTGGAGCGGACTGAGGTTCTGGCTCGGATACGGCAGACCGCGCTGCAGGCGGCGAGCGCGCGGGACTGGTATCACGCGGATGCCGTGCCGATTCCGCTGGACCTCGAAAGCGGTATGCCCGCAGTTCAAGATTGCGCAAGATCTGTCGATAGCTAACGCATCGCCCGAAATGCGGGAGGTGGCAGCTTTGACGGTTGAAATGGAGTGATATATGGCGGATCCGAATATGAAGTTCCTGGTGGTGGACGATTTTGCGACCATGCGCAGGATCGTGCGCAACCTGTTGAAGGAACTTGGCTTCCACAATGTCGACGAGGCCGAGGACGGCGCGGAGGCGCTGGGCAAACTGCGCGACGGCGGTTACCAGTTCGTCATCTCCGACTGGAACATGCCCAACATGACCGGCCTCGATTTGCTGAAGAGCATCCGCGCCGACGCGGCGTTGAAGGGCCTGCCGGTCCTTATGGTTACCGCGGAAGCGAAAAAGGACAACATCATTGCCGCCGCCCAGGCCGGCGCCAGCGGTTACGTGGTCAAGCCGTTCACCTCCGCGACTCTCGACGAAAAGCTCAACAAGATATTCAAGAGCATGGAAGAAGGAGTCAAGGCATGAGCGCGATCGTAGCGGAAGCGGAATGCGACGACCTGGAAGCGCTGTTCGACAGCATTGTCAAGGACAACTGCGCGCAGGCGTGCGTTAGCGCACCGAAAGCGGAAATGGAAGCGGAAGTGGAAGCGGAAGCGGGAGCGGAAGTGGCGGAGAATCCCGCTGGCAACGTCATGGGCCGCATCGGCCGTCTGACGCGCACGCTGCACGACGCCATGCGCGAGCTCGGCTACGACCGGATGCTGGAAAAGACCGCCGCTTCGATGCCAGATGCGCGCGACCGGCTTGATTACGTCGTCAAAATGACCGAGCAGGCGGCGGTGCGCGCGCTGAACGCGATCGAAACCGCGCAGCCGATCCAGGCGCGGCTGGGAGACGAAGCCGAGCGCTTGTCCGCGCATTGGCAGAAGCTGTTCGACAAGCAATTGAGCGTGGAAGAATTCAAGGCGCTGGTGGCCGGCACGCGCGAGTATCTTGCACAGGTGCCACAGCAGACACAGGCCACCAATGCCCAACTGATCGAGATCATGATGGCGCAGGACTTCCAGGACCTGACCGGACAGGTAATCAAGAAGATCACGCTGCTGGCGCAGGATATGGAACAGCAACTGGTGTATCTGCTGGTCGACCTCGTGCCCGCCCAGGTGCGCAGCGAAATCACCACCGGCCTGCTCAACGGCCCGGTGGTGAACGCAGCCGCGGGGCCGGAGGTGGTGACCAGCCAGAACCAGGTCGACGACCTGCTGGCGAGCCTGGGGTTCTAGCGCCACGCTGGTTGTTGTTGCGGAGTTGCGATTTTGCGCGGACGGCGACCCGTCCGCGCGGATCGACGATCTTGTATGAAAAGCCCATTCCATCCTTGCTTTTCACCGTAGGCGCCCGGTTGCCAATGTCGCCGCCAACGAAGCCGGTGAATTGCGCCGCAAAACCGGCACTGTTCGACTGATCAAGGCATGCATCGCCATCCGATAATTCCGTTCAATCAGCCAAGGACGGGAGATGGCAGAAGACACCGGTTTAGAACGCACAGAACCAGCATCCGAGCGACGGCGCGAACAGGCGCGGGAGAAGGGGCAGGTAGCGCGTTCGCGCGAACTGTCTACGCTGGTGCTGTTGCTCGCCGCCGGCGGCGGACTGCGATTCATGGGGAGCGGCCTCGCCGACGCGTTGTCGGACATGATGCGCCACGGCATGCGCCTGGACCGCGCACTCGCATTCGATACCGATTTGATGCTGCTGCGTCTGCAACACTCTTCGCTGGATGTGCTGCTGGCGTTTGCGCCGCTGCTGCTGTTATTGATGCTGGCGGGGATCGCCTCGGGGCTGCTGCTGACCGGGTGGCTGTTCAGCGCGCAGGCGCTGCAGCCGGACTTCGGGCGCCTTGACCCGCTGAAGGGGCTCGCGCGTATGGCGTCGGCGCACGGCGTGGTCGAGATGCTCAAGGCGATCGCCAAGGCTGCGCTCGTCGGCGGTGTCGCCGCCTGGGTACTCTGGCACAACAGCGGCGCGGTCCTTTCGCTTGCCGCCGAACCGCTCGGCGCCGGCATGGCGCATCTGGTGAACCTGCTCGGCACGAGCTTTCTCATGATGGCCGCAAGCATGGCGTTGATCGCGGCGGTCGATATCCCGTTTCAGATCTGGGACAACGAAAAGAAGCTGCGCATGACGCGCGACGAAGTGCGCAAGGAGAACAAGGAAACCGAGGGCGATCCGCAGGTCAAGGCGCACATTCGCAGCCAGCAGCGCGAGATGGCGCGCCGGCGCATGATGTCGGAAATTCCCAAGGCCGACGTCGTCGTCACCAACCCGACTCACTACGCCGTGGCCCTGCGTTATCAGGACGGTGCGATGCAGGCCCCGCGGGTGGTGGCCAAGGGCGCGCACCTGCTCGCCGCCCGCATCCGTGCGCTGGCCGAGGAGCACCGGGTGCCGATATTGGAAGCGCCGCCGCTCGCGCGCGCGCTGTACCGTCACGCCGAGCCGGGCGACGAGATCCCGGCAGCGCTGTATACCGCCGTGGCCGAAGTGCTGGCGTACGTGTATCAACTGCGCCGCCAGCGCGAGGACGGCGGCCCGGTGCCGCGCGAGCCGGAGCTCGCGCCGCTGCCCCCGGGACTTGACCCGGGGCTCGATCGCGGAGCGTCCGCCGCATGAACGGCACGTTCAACCTGAAGCTGCTGTTCGGCAACGTCGGCCTGCGCGCGGCGGCAGTGCCGCTGCTGATCATCATGATTCTGACGATGATGATCCTGCCGGTGCCGCCGTTTCTGCTGGATCTGTTGTTCACCTTCAATATCGCGCTCGCCATCATCGTGCTGCTGGTGAGCCTGTACACATTGAAGCCGCTGGATTTCGCCGCGTTCCCCACGGTCCTGTTGATGACGACGCTGCTGCGCTTGTCGCTCAACGTCGCCTCGACCCGCGTGGTGCTGCTCAACGGCCACACGGGTGCGGGCGCTGCCGGCAAGGTGATCGAGGCATTCGGAGAGTTCCTGGTCGGCGGCAACTACGCCGTCGGGCTGGTGGTGTTCTTCATTTTGGTGGTGATCAACTTCGTGGTGATCACCAAGGGCGCCGGGCGCATCGCCGAGGTCAGCGCGCGCTTCACCCTGGATGCGATGCCGGGCAAGCAGATGGCGATCGACGCCGATCTCAACGCCGGCCTGATCGGCGAGGAGGATGCCCGCCGCCGCCGCAGGGAGGTTTCGCAGGAAGCCGAGTTCTATGGCGCCATGGACGGCGCGAGCAAGTTCGTGCGCGGCGATGCCGTCGCCGGCATCATCATCCTGCTGGTCAACGTCGTCGGCGGTCTGGTGGTCGGCGTGCTGCAGCACGATCTGGACGTCGCCCACGCGGCGAAGGTCTACACCCTGCTCACCATCGGCGACGGCCTGGTGGCGCAGATTCCGGCGCTGGTAATTTCCACGGCTGCGGGCATCGTCGTCAGCCGGGTGGGAAGCGATCAGAGCATCGGCGACCAACTGGTCGGGCAACTGTTCAGCAAGTCCCAGGTATTGCTGATTACCGCGGGCATCCTCGGCGTGATGGGGCTGATTCCGGGCATGCCCAATTTTGCCTTCCTGCTGCTGGCTGCGCTGCTGGGCGGCGGCGGCTACATGATCGCGAAGCGCGCGGCCGCGCCGCAGGCGCCGGCGCCGGAACCGGCGGAGGCGAGCCCCTCGGTCGAGGCGTCCTGGAACGACGTGGTTGCGGTGGATACGCTCGGCCTGGAGGTGGGGTACCGGCTGATCGCGCTGGTCGACAAGGCGCAGGAGGGCGAGCTGCTCAAGCGCATCAAGGGACTGCGCAAGAAATTCGCGTTGGATGTGGGGTTTCTCCCACCGGCGGTGCATATCCGCGACAACCTGGAATTGCGTCCAAATGCCTACGTGATCACGCTGAAGGGCGTCGAGATCGGCCGCGGCGAATCCTACACCGGCATGTACCTCGCCATCAATCCCGGCCACGTGAGCAACACCTTGCCCGGCGCAGTGACGCGCGATCCGGCGTTCGGCCTGCCGGCGGTATGGGTCGAGGCCGGCATGCGCGAGCAGGCGCAGACCTTCGGCTACACCGTGGTCGATGCCGGCACCGTGATCGCCACTCATTTGAATCACGTGATGCAGACGCATGCCTCCGAGCTGCTGGGCCGGCAGGAGACGCAGCAACTGCTCGATCACGTCGGGCGCGAATCGCCCAAGCTCGTCGAAGACCTGGTGCCGAAACTGCTGCCGCTCGGGACCGTGCAAAAAGTGCTGCAGCGCCTGCTCGAGGAAGGCGTGCACATCCGCGACATGCGCACCATCATCGAAGTCCTGGCCGAGCACGGTGCGAAAGTGCAGGACGCAGGCGATCTGACCGCGCTGGTGCGGGTGGCGCTCGGCCGCGCCATCGTGCAGCAACTGTATCCCGGAAGCAGCGAACTGCAGGTGATGGCGCTGGAGCCGGGCCTGGAACGCATCCTGCTGCAGGCGGTACAGGCCAAGACTGGCGATGCCGCGGGCATCGAGCCGGGTCTGGTCGATACGCTGCTGCGCGAGGCAGGTGCGGCGGCGCAGCAGCAGGAGCGGCTCGGGCTGCCGCCGGTGCTGCTGGTGCCGGCCGAATTGCGCGTGTTGCTCGCCCGCTTTCTGCGCCGCGCCGTATCGCAGATCAAGGTCGTCGCGCACAGCGAAGTTCCGGATACCAGCACCATCAAAGTCACAGCGTTGCTCGGGGGTAAAGGATGAACGTCAGAAAATTTTGCGCCAACACATCGCGCCAGGCCTTGCACTTGGTCAGGCAGGGCCTGGGTCCGGATGCGTTGATTCTGTCCAACCGCGCGGTCGAGGGCGGCGTGGAGATCCTCGCCGTGGCGCAGGCCGACATGCCGTCGCAGGCCGAGACGGCGCAGAGCGCGCCGCGCGAGCGCCAGCGCCAGGGAAAGGACGCGGCACGGGATTCGCGGCGCAGCCCGCAGCCGGCCGCAGCCGCTGCGGCGGTGGCCACGGTTGCGGCCGCCGCGGCAGACGAACCGGGCTCGCGCAGCCTCGCGAGCGAGATCAAGTCGATGCGCGGACTGATGGAGGAGCAGCTCGTCTATCAGGCGTGGGATACGGCGCAGCGGCGCGACCCCGGCAAGGCCCGGGTTCTGCGCGACATGCTGCACGCCGGTTTCAGTGCGGGGCTGGCGCGGCAGTTTCTCGCGAAGATGCCGACTGGCCTGGGCGCAGAGCAGAAGCTGGCTTGGGTGAAGGCGGTGCTCGATCGCAACCTGCGCACCGTGGCGGCGGCCGATGAAATCGTCGAACGCGGCGGCGTCTACGCGCTGGTGGGCCCGACCGGCGTGGGCAAGACCACCACCGTGGCCAAGATCGCCGCGCGCTGCGTCGTGCGCTACGGCGCCGACCGTCTGGCGCTGCTGACCACCGACGGCTATCGTATCGGCGCCCACGAGCAGCTGCGCATCTACGGCAAGCTCCTGGGCGTGCGCGTAATCGCCGTCAAGGACGCGACCGACCTGCAGTTCGTACTCGACGACCTGCGCGGCAAACACCTGGTGCTGATCGATACGGTCGGCATGAGCCAGCGCGACGAAATGATCGCGGAGCAACTCGCTCTGCTTTCCGTTTCCGGAACCCAGGTGCAGCGCCTGCTGCTGCTCAACGCCGCCGGCAACGGCGAAACGCTGGACGACGTGGTGCGCGTGTATCGCGGCGGCGGCGTGCACGGGTGCATCATCACCAAGACCGACGAGGCAGTGGGCGTCGCAACCGCGCTCGACGTCGCCATCCGCCATCAACTGGCGCTGCATTACGTCACCGACGGCCAACGCGTCCCGGAGGACCTGCATCTGCCGGACAGGGAGTCCCTGCTCGAGCGCGCGCTGCGACCGGTCAGCCTGCCTTCCGTGCACCATCTGGACGCGGCCGAATGCCAGTTGATGCTGGCCACCGCGCCAGCGGACGGCACCATTGCGGGAGCGATCTGTGGCTAGAATCCAAAACAATACGAGGGGATATCCTGTTCGGGGACTTTCCCGTCTCCCGTCAAGCGGGACCGAGGAAGCGGGATCGAGACCTTCGGGGCGCCTCCCCTCGTACTCCCCTGAAGCGGACCGTAGCAAAATGACTTTTGCTACGGGTTCCTAGCATGCGTCCCGACCAGGCCGAAGGACTGCGCCGGCTGCTTGACCGCAGCGGACTGCGCGTTGTGTCGATCAGCGCCGGCGCCGGCGGCAGCGCGCCGGCGACCATCGTCAATCTTGCCGGGGCGTTGGCTGAACGCGGCAGCGACGTGCTGATACTGGACGAGCATCCGGCCGCGCAAGGGGTGACGGCGGCGCTCGGGCTGAAGGCGCGCTATGACTTCGAACACGTGATCAGGCGGGAGCGGGAACTGGACGAGGTGATCGTGCGCGGCCCGGCCGGAATCCTGATACTGCCGCTCGCGCGCGGCGCGCGTTCGCTCGCGCAACTGCCGGCGCAGGAGCAGCAGCGGCTGGTGGAGCGCTGCGGCCGCCTGGGCCTTCCGGTGGATACCTTGTTGGTGGACGCCGCACCGGGCAGCGCCAGCGCTCTGCTCTGGCCCGACGAAGCCGCGCAGGAAGTGATCGTACTCGCCGGGGGCAGCGCCGCCGCAATCACCGCCGCCTACGCATTGATCAAGCGGCTGGCGAACGAGTTCGCGCGTCGCGAATTCCATGTTCTTGTCAGCAACGTCGAGAGCGAACGCGAGGCACGGACCATTTTCGGCAACATGGCGGGCACGGCGCGGCGCTATCTGCAGGTATCGCTGGCCTTCATGGGGCATGTTCCTCCGGACGACAAGCTGCAGCATGCGGCGCGCTTGCGGCTGCCGGTAGTCGCAGCGTTTCCGCAGGCGGCGGCTGCCGGGAGCTTTCGCAGCCTGGCCCAGGCAATGGCCGGCTGGCCGCGAACCGAAGAAGACGGCAGCGGCTTCGATGATTTCATGCGCCGCCTCATCCACTCAAACCGCCCACGCGCCGCTGCGGCGTAAACCATTCACCAGGACCAGCATGTATAACGCTACCGCTACCGCTACCGCTACCGCTACCGCCACCCGCGACACACAGCAGTATCTGACGCAATACGCTCCGCTGGTCAAGCGCATCGCCCATCACATGATGGCGAAGCTGCCCGCGAGCGTCGAACTCGACGATATCATCCAGACCGGCATGCTCGGCCTGCTCGATGCCGTCAACCGCTACGAGGAATCGCACGGAGCGCAGTTCGAGACCTACGCGGCGCAGCGCATCCGCGGCTCGATACTCGACGGCTTGCGCCAGGCCGACTGGCTGCCGCGCAGTTTTCGGCGCGACTTGCGCCGCATCGAGGGCGCGATCGGCAAGCTCGAACAGCGCTTGAGCCGCGCCCCGACCGAACACGAGGTGGCCGGCGAACTGGGCATACCGCTGGCCGACTACCAGAAGATGCTGCAGGACGCGCGCGGCTACCAGTTGATCTCGTTCGAGGACTTCAATCATGCCGACGGCGGCGATTATCTCGAGCGCCATTGCGAAGACAAGAGCGCCAACCCGCTCGACGCGCTGCTCGATCGCAAGCTGCGCGAACGGCTGGTGAAGGGCATAGCGAATCTGCCGGAACGCGAGAAAACGGTGATGGGGCTGTATTACGAAGAGGAGCTCAATTTTCGCGAAATCGGCGAGACGCTCGGCGTGAGCGAATCGCGCATCTGCCAGTTGCACAGCCAGGCGATTGCGCGCTTGCGCAGCCAGATACGGAACACCTGAGCGGTGGATTTCGGCAGCCTCATCGGCATCACGATCGCCCTGGCGGGCATCATCGGCGGGCAGCTCCTGGAGGGCGGGTATGCAGGCTCCCTGCTGCAGAGCGCGGCGTTTCTGATCGTCCTCGGCGGGACCGTCGGCGCGGTGATGGTGCAAAGTCCGGTGCGCGTGTTCGTGCGCGGTGTAAAAATGGCGAAATGGGTCGTGCTGCCGCCGCAGTTCGCGCCGCGGGACATGATCGCGGAAATCCTGCGCTGGAGCAATTCCGCGCGCAGGGAGGGACTGCTCTCGCTCGAGCACCACGCGGAGATGGCCGCCGACCCGTTCGCGCGCAAGGGCCTGCAATTGCTGGCCGATGGCGCCGGTCCGGAGAAACTGCGCGAAGCTCTGGAGGTGGAAATCATCACCTTCGAGGAATATCACCGGCAGGCGGCGCGAATCTGGGAAGCCGCAGGGGGATATTCGCCGACCATCGGCATTCTCGGGGCGGTGCTGGGCCTGATTCATGTCATGGAGAACCTGACCGAGCCGGCGCGCCTGGGCAGCGGCATCGCGGTGGCGTTCGTGGCGACCATCTATGGTGTGGGGCTTGCCAACCTGGTGTTTCTGCCGGTGGCGAATAAGCTCAAAGTGCTGATTGCGCGCCAGGTGCTGGTGCGCGAGATTGTGGTTGACGGCCTGATCTCGATCGCCAGCGGCGAGAACCCGCGCATGATCGAAAATCGCCTGCTCGGTTATGTCACCGACGAGGCTACAGGCGCGGTCGGCCTGTGAACGCGCGCCGCGCCCGGCCCGGACCCCCTTAGCATGCGCCGCAGGAGAAAGTATCTCGATCACAGGCAATCGGACAACCACGAGCGCTGGCTGGTTTCCTATGCCGATTTCATCACGCTGCTGTTCGCCTTCTTCGTCGTGATGTATGCGCTGTCCTCGTTGAACGAAGGCAAATACCGTGTGCTGAGCGAATCTCTGATCGGCGCCTTCGGCAGCAAAGCGCCGCCGGCGCGGCCGCTGCCGCCGCCGCTGCCGCAGGACCTGCCGCCGCGACCGATCATCAGGCCGGCCGACCCGCCGCCGCGGGACGTGGCGCCGCGTCCGATCATCAGGCCGGTCGACCCGCAGGCGAGGCCGCGCGAGAAAATGCGCGGCATCGCCCAGGACATACTCAAAGTGCTGGACTCGCTGGTGCGCAACGGCCAGGTCAGGGTGACGCAGAGCAATCGGGGCATATCGGTCGAGATCAACGCGAGCGTGCTGTTCGCCTCCGCGCAGGCGCAACTGCGCGCGCAGTCCGAGCGCGCGCTGCAGGAAGTCGGAAGGATCCTCGCGACAGTGGAACAGGGTATTCAGGTCGAGGGCTACACCGATGACGAGCCGATCAGCACCAGCCAGTTCCCTTCCAACTGGGAATTGTCGGCGGCCCGCGCGAGCAGCGTGGTGCGGCTGTTCGCAGACAACGGGGTTGCCGAATCGCGCTTGAGCGTCGTCGGTTACGGTCCGAACCGCCCGGTGACCTCCAACGACACGCCCGAAGGCCGGGCGCGCAACCGCCGGGTAACGGTGCTGATCCTGGCCGAAACCCCGGGCAAGGTAGTGGACATTCCTCTCGAAGGCGCAGCGCCGGCGCGCTAGCGGTGCCAACGGCGCGCCGTTTCGACAATTCTGAAATAGCCTGGTTGCGCGCGGCGCCTCAAACGCGCTCGCGTGCGACGCGCGCCAACCATGATTTGCGTACGGATGAAAAGCACATCCGTACAGAAATCACGGTTATTGCAAACATCAGGGACGGCACGGGGTTTTACGCGAGATCGCCGGCCGCGCGCACGTTTTGCATCCGCGCAATATGGCAATACTGAAAAAACGGGGAGGCGATTTAACTCGCCGGAAATATATTGCTAGACCTGGCTCAGAAACCTGGCGCTGCGCAGCGGTCGCAGTTGTCCGTCGGGACGATAGACGCCGTCGGAATTTGCCGCGGTTTGCAGCACCGCGAGCTTCAGCCGGTTTTGTTGCAGCCGGCGCTCGATCAAGACGCCATTGTTGACGTTTATCTGCTGCGCTTTCTCCGCCTGCGCCAGCAGTTCCTGCCAGATTTTCTTCACTGCCGCGGCAAATCCCGGATTGCGGCCCAGCCAGGCCAGCATTCCATCGGCGCCGGCGTTCAGGTTCTGCGCGGCGAGATAGCTGCTGCGCGACTCGCCCAGATGGCTAAGCAACTCGATCTGCGACGCTTTTTTGGCGTTGAGTCCAGCCAGGCGGTCGGCATCGCCCTGGATTAGTGCATCCTGCTCAGCTTCCAACAAGCCGGTGAAAGCAACAAGCGCGATGCCTTCATCCTGTATCGCCGTGACGAAATTCGCGGCGCTCGCCGCAGGGCCTGCGCCCGTGGAGGTGGTGCGCGGCATCAATCCATTCTCGATCGCAGCAGTTCGCGCGCGGTCTGGAGCAGGTGGTCGGCCACCGCGTCCGGGTTCACCTTGAAGCGGCCCTCGGCGATCGCGCTCCTGATCTCGGCGACGCGTGCGCTATCGACTACAGGGGTATTCGCCATGCTGGTTTCGATTGCCAGCAATTGCGAAGAAAGCGGGCTCAACTGGACGCGATCACCCGCACCGGAACCAGGCGCGCTGGCCGCGCCCTTGTTGCCCGGACGTGATCCACCGCCGCTGACCGCGCTGGTGCTAACTGGTTTGATGGAACTGTTGATTTTCATGGTCGCTTCCTTAGCCCTCTGCTCTCTGTCTCATTAACGGCAGTCAGGTGGGGAACTTTAGGCCGGACCTAAAAGATTTGGGAAATTCCTTCGAGCCCGGCCTAGAATTACTGTAACGGATTGTTTACATGGCCAATTAATGAGCGGAACCGTTCCCCCATACCTGCCTAATTTACGGCCAGTTTCGCCAATTCTGAAGCGGTTCGTTACTGAATGTCGACGATTGCGCCGAGACGGGCAATGCCGCTGATGGTACGTCCGGATGGAATGCGCACCTGTGCCACCTGGCCCACGGCGGCATTGTTCACCGCCTTGCCCGAAGCGCTCACCCTGAATCCCGCACCCTGCACCCGCAGGGTCACCGACTGCCCTTGCTGAACCGCCGGGGGCGAGCGCAGCAAGTCCTGCCGCAGCGCTTGCCCGGGCGCGACGCTGATCGTGACAATGCGGCCGAGCGCCTGTTCCGGGTCGGTGACCACCGCCCCCGGCAGCGCGCCGAGATCGGCTTCCTGCAGCATGAAGTCGCCGGGCACGATCAAGCGCCCCTGCGCCAGCGCATGCGCCGCGACCACCACGCCGGTCAAAATCTTGACCGAAACCGGAACGTAGATGGTCCACGGGTTGCTTCCGCTGCAGCGCACGCCGACGTTGGTCCTACCCCACAGGCGCGCGCCGGGGGGCATGAAGGCTTCCGGCGCCGGGCAGGCGGGCAGATTCAGGCGCGTATCGATGGCGCCCAGCGTGAAGCTCACCTTGCCCGGCAGGCCGGCGGTTTGACGCAACACCAATTGTTCCACCGACTGATGGATCTGTGAGAGCTGCACCTGCTCGATCGAGGCCTGACACAGGGAGGAGGCGCCGAGCAGCAGGACGGCGAGAATGCTATTGCGCAAGTTCATTGATGTTCGCTCCAGTGTAACGCCAGCCGTCAGGGCGGCGTGCATGCGCATACTATAGCCGCGCGCCGCTCAAGGCAGCGCGCGATTAGCAGTGGTTTTGGCCGGCTTATTGCCGCCTTGCGCGCAGCCGAGCTTGCGTACATTCGGTGCATGAGCGCATCGATGTCAATCCGAGCCGGAGGCGGCAACTGCCGCCACTGCACGCCACGCGCAGCCGATGCGCGTCGGCTGCGCTGCTGCCCGGCGCGCCGCGGGTCCCGATTCCCCATGCGCGCAAAGCCTCGCTGCGGACATTCTGCCGCCAGCGGCAAGATTTGCCGGCGCATAGCGCTCCAAGCGCCGAAATGCACGCGCTTTCCGCCGCTAATCCGGACGCTCTCCGAGCCGGCTGCGCATAACATGGCTGGCATGCTTAATGCTCATCTGAACCCTCAACGACACGCACAAATTGGCCATGATTGAATCACTCGACAAACTGTTCCAGTTTCATCAAGACGCGCTCAATCTGCGCGGCTTCCGTCAGCAGGTGCTTGCGTCCAACATCGCCAATGCCGATACGCCGGGCTACAAGGCGCGCGACATCGATTTTGCCGCGGCGCTGCGCGACGCGAACTCCGGGCAGGCGCTGAGCGCGGTGTCGCTGCGCACGAGCAACGAACGGCATCAGGCCGGCACGGCGCAGGAAGACCCGGCGGCGGTGCTCTATCGCAGCCCGCAGCAGCCGAGCATCGACGGCAATACGGTGGACATGGACGTGGAGCGCAGCCGCTTCGCCGAGAACGCCGTACATTACGACGCCAACCTTAGTTTCCTCAATCACCAGATCAAGTTGATGCTGGCCGCACTCCAGGGGTGATCCTCATGTCTTTATTCAACGTGTTCGAGATCGCAGGTTCCGCCATGACGGCACAGTCACAGCGGCTCAACGTTGTCGCCAGCAATCTGGCCAACGCCGACAGTGTCACCGGTCCCAACGGCCGGCCGTATCGCGCCAAGCAGGTGGTGTTCAGCGAATTGGCGTTCGGGGGCGCAACCGGCAGCGGTGTCAAGGTGGTCGGTGTAACCGAAGATCCAACGCCGGGAAAACAGGTGTATGAGCCGAAGAACCCGCTCGCCGACGCCGAGGGCTACGTCACCATGCCCAATGTCAGCGTAGTCGATGAAATGGTGAACATGATCGCCGCTGCGCGCTCCTACCAGAACAACATCGAGATGATGAACACGGCCAAGACGCTGATGCTGAAGACGCTCACTCTCGGGCAATAGCGCCGGCCGGCACGCGGCGGGCGAACGGACTATGCAAACTACACAAAGGGGCAATCGATGAGTACCGTAGGCAATGTAAGCGACGCGAATGCCGCGCTCGCGGCACTGGCGACTCCGGCTGCGGCCAAGACAACCGTCAGCGATGAGTCGCAGGACCGGTTTCTCAAGCTGCTGGTGTCGCAGCTCAAGAACCAGGATCCGCTCAATCCCATGAACAACGCGGAGATCACCTCGCAGATGGCGCAGATCAGCACGGTGAGCGGCATCGAAAAGCTCAATGCGACCCTGCAGGGCATGGTGGCAAGTTTCAGCGCCGGCCAGTCGCTGCAGGCCACGGCCATGATCGGCCACCGCGTGTTGGTTCCCGGAAGCACGCTGCAACTGGAAAACGGCGCGGCAGCTTTCGGCATCGATCTGCCGCAGGCGGCAGACAATGTGGCGCTGTCCGTGCGCGACGGCTCAGGCCTGGTGGTGCACAAAGTGGACCTCGGCCCGCAGTCCACCGGCGTCCTCGGTTTCGAGTGGGACGGGGTCACCGACAGCGGCGCCGCCGCCGCGCCCGGCAGCTACAGTTTTTCGCTCGAGGCAGTGCAGGCGGGCAAGAAGATAGACGCCACCGCTCTCGCCCTGGGCCTGGTAAGCGGTGTGACGCAGGGCAAGGACGGCGTCGCGCTCAAGGTGAACGGCATGGGATCGGTCGCGCTGTCCGATGTCAAGCAGGTCATGTAACGGGCGGGTGCGCAATTTCGCAATCGGTTCTTAACGCAAGGCATCACGCGGCGATGCATTCGCCGACGTGGTAACGAATACACGCAAGGAGATACGAGATGAGTTTTCAGCAGGGATTGAGCGGCCTCAACGCAGCGGCCAAGAACCTAGACGTGATCGGAAATAACGTGGCCAATTCGAGCACCGCCGGCTTCAAGCAGGGGGTGGCCGCTTTCGGCGACGTGTTCGCCGCTTCGCTGGACGGCGGGCGCGGCACGCAGGTCGGCATAGGCACGCAGATCACCGGCGTGGCGCAGCAATTCAGCCAGGGCAACATCACGGTCACCAACAATCCCCTGGACGTCGCCGTCAACGGCCAGGGTTTCTACAGGATGAGCGAGGGCGGCACGATCGTCTACACCCGCAACGGGGGTTTCAGCCTGGACAAGAACGGTTACATCGTGGGAAGCAGCGGCCAGAATCTGACCGGATTTCCGGCGGTCAACGGCGTCATCGTGCCGGGCGTGCTGGTGAACCTGCAGATGTCCTCGTCCGACCTGCTGCCCAAGGCGAGTACCGCCGCCGGCATCGGCGCGAACCTCGCTTCGACCGACACGCCACCGGCGGTCGGCTTCAGCCCCGGGGACCCGAAGAGCTACAATTTCTCCACGGCATCGACCCTCTACGACACGCTCGGCCAGGACCACACCATGACCATGTATTTCATCAAGGGCGCCGTCGCGAACACCTGGGAGTCCAGTGTTTATATCGATAACCAGGACGCCAATGGCGGCGCGGCCAGCACCCTGACCTTCACTGACCAGGGCGTGTTGTCGGCAGCACCGGGGCCGACAAACCTGGTCAAAGGCTTGGTACTCACCAACGGCGCCGCGCCGCTGTCGGTCACGATGGATTACAGCGATATGACCCAGTTCGGTTCCGGCTTCGGCGTCAATTCGCTTTCGCAGGACGGCTTTGCTTCCGGCCGGCTGAGCGGATACAACATCGGCGGCGACGGCGTTATCCTCGGCCGCTACACCAACGGCAAGTCGCAGACGCTGGGACAGATCGCACTGGCGAATTTCACCAACGCGCAGGGCTTGAAACCCCTGGGCTACTCCGGTTGGGCCGAGAGCGGAGATTCCGGCATCCCGCTCGTCGGTGCGCCGGGCAGCGCCAGCCTGGGTGCACTGCAGTCGGCGGCGCTGGAGGACTCCAACGTCGATCTGACGGCCGAACTGGTCAACATGATCACCGCGCAGCGCATCTACCAGGCCAACGCCCAGACGATCAAGGCGCAGGACGCGGTGCTGCAGACCCTGGTCAATCTGAAATAAGGCCGCGGCGCGCGCGCCGGCCTGCCGCAGCGCGCGCTGCAACCACGGGAGAACGAATTTGGACCGCATGATCTACGTCGCCATGACCGGCGCCAAACACATACTCGGCCAGCAGGCGGCGGTGGCGCACAACCTCGCCAATGTCTCCACCAACGGTTACCGCGCCGCGGCCAGCGCGTTTCGCGCCGTGCCGGTCGTGGGCGACGGGCTGCCGACGCGCACGTTCGTGGTGGATTCGACCCCGGGCGCGAACTTCGGGCAAGGTCCGCTGCAGCGCACCGGGCGCGATCTCGACGTCGCGGTGCAGGGGCCGGGCTGGATCGCGGTGCAACTGGACAACGGCAGCGAGGCTTACACCCGCAACGGCAGCCTGCAGGTCAGCCCCAACGGAATGCTGCAGACGCGCGACGGCCTGAACGTTCTCGGTGACGGCGGGCCGATCTCGATTCCTCCGGACTCGAATATCAGCATCGCCAAGGACGGCACGGTGTCGGTGGTGTCGAGCGTGCCGCCGCCCAAATCGGTCAATGCGGTCGGCCGGATCAAACTGGTCAATCCGGAGGAGAAGCTGCTCGCGCGCGGCGGCGACGGGCTGTTTCGGCTTGCCGACGGTGCCAGCGCCGAAGCCGATCCCAAGGTCACGCTGGCATCGGGTGCGCTCGAAGGCAGCAACGTGAACGTAGTCGACGAGATGATCAACATGATCAGCCTGGCGCGCCAGTTCGACCTGCAGATGCAGTTGCTCAACAACGCCCAGAAAGACGCGGCCCAGGCGAGCCAGATCCTGAACATCAGGTCATGAGCGCGAGCGCATGCAAACCGGCACAGCCAGCAGCGCCGCCATCCGCATCCCGCGGGCAGGTTTCATCTTCAACAGGGAGTAGAACGTGATTCGATCTTTGTGGATTGCCAAGACCGGCCTCGATGCGCAGCAGACGCAGCTCGATGTCATTTCCAACAACCTTGCCAACGTCAGCACCAACGGCTTCAAGCGCTCGCGTGCGGTGTTCGAGGACCTGCTCTACCAGACGCTGCGCCAGCCCGGCGCGCAGTCGTCGCAGCAGACGCAACTGCCCTCGGGATTGCAGATCGGCACCGGCGTGCGTCCGGTGGCGACGGTGAAGATTTTCACCCAGGGCAATATGCAGCAGACCGGCAACGCGCTCGATGTCGCGATCCAGGGCAACGGTTTCTTCCAGGTATTGCAGCCCGACGGCACCACCGCCTACACCCGCGACGGGTCGTTCCAGGTGGACAACCAGGGGGCGCTGGTCACTTCGGGCGGTTATCACGTGCAGCCTCAGATCACCATTCCCGCGGGCGCGCTGAGCACCACCATCGGCCAGGACGGGACCGTGTCGGTGGTGCTGGCCGGTTCGGCCAAGCCGACCCAGGTCGGGGCCCTGCAGCTCGTGAATTTCGTCAACCCGGCCGGCCTGCAGAGCGCAGGGGAGAACCTGTACCTGGAAACCGCCTCGTCCGGCAGCGCCAGCGCCAATACGCCCGGAAGCAACGGCCTGGGGCGGCTCAGCCCGGGCAATGTCGAGACCTCCAACGTAAATGTGGTCGAGGAAATGGTCAGCATGATCCAGACACAGCGCGCCTACGAGATCAATGCGAAGGCGATCACGACCTCGGACCAGATGCTGCAGAAATTGTCGCAACTGTAGGAATTTCGCAAAAACATGAAAGAAGTGATGATGAACCTGTTTTGTTTGCGCGGCATTGCGGCGGCGGGCATGGTGCTCGCGCTGCTTGGCGCCTGCGCCACCACCCCGCCGGCGAGCGTGCACCAGCCGATGAGCGCGCGTCCGGCGCCGGCGGCCGCAGCCGTGCCGGCCAACGGCTCGATCTACCAGGCGCAATACCCCGCTCAACTGGGCTACGCCAACCGGCCGCTGTTCGAGGACCGGCGTGCGCGCGCGGTCGGCGACATCCTCACCATCAATATCAACGAAATCACGGCGGCGAGCAAGAAGTCCGGCAGCACCGCCGCCCGCACCGGCAGCAACGACTTTTCGGTCAGCGGACTGTTTGGCCTGCCTGGCAAGAGTCTGCTCGGATCCAGTCTGACGGCAAACTCGGCGAGCACGTTCGAAGGCAAGGGCGACAGCGCCAGCAACAACGCATTTACCGGAATCATCACCGTGACCGTGATCGAAGTCCTGCCCAACGGCAATCTTGTGGTCAGCGGCGAAAAGCAGATCGGCATCAATCAGGGTTCGGAATTCGTGCGCTTTTCCGGCGTGGTGAATCCAGTCACCGTTTCCTCAAACAACACCGTCTCCTCGACCCAGGTGGCGGACGCGCGCGTCGAATACCGCGGCAACGGCTACATCGACGAAGCGCAGACCATGGGCTGGCTGGCGCGCTTCTTCCTCTCGTTCCTGGCGTTCTAATCGTGGAATTCAAAACGAAGAGCTCAACATGAAACCATACAGAACCTGCCTGCTCGTCCTGCTGTTGCTGTTCGGCGGCGCCGCCCGCGCCGAACGCATCAAGGATCTGGTCTCGATCGAGGGGGTGCGCAGCAACCAGTTGATCGGTTACGGCCTGGTGGTGGGCCTGGACGGCAGCGGCGATCAGACCACGCAGACGCCGTTCACGGTGCAAAGCGTGATCAACATGCTGACGCAACTCGGCGTCAGCCTGCCGCCCGGTACCAGCCTGCAACTGAAGAACGTTGCCGCGGCGATAGTGACCTCGGCGCTGCCCGCATTCTCCCGGCCGGGACAGACGATCGACGTCACCGTGTCCTCGATGGGCAACGCCAAGAGCCTGCGCGGCGGCACGCTGCTGATGACGCCGCTCAAGGGCGGCGACGGCCAGATCTACGCGGTGGCGCAAGGCAACATCCTGGTGGGCGGAGTGGGGGCGAGTTCGGCCGGTGGTGGCACCAGCGTCCAGGTCAACCACCTGAGCGTGGGCAGGATCAGCGCCGGCGCCACGGTGGAGCGCAGCGTGCCCACCGAGCTGGGCCAGGGGGCGCACATCAACCTCGAGCTCAATACCACCGACTTCAGCACCACGCGTCGCATCGTCGACGTGATCAACGGCCGCTTTGCGCCGGGCACCGCGATGGCGGTCGACGGGCGCCTGATTCAGGTGCGCGCGCCGGCCTCGCCCGACGAGCGCGTGACCTTTCTTTCCCAAATCGAGAGCCTGGAAGTGACCCCGGCGCGCTCCAGCGCCAAGGTCGTGGTCAATGCCCGCACCGGGTCGGTGGTGATGAACCAGACGGTGATGGTGGATGCGTTCGCGGTGGCGCACGGCAACCTGACCGTGGTCGTCAGCAGCGAACCGGTGATCAGCCAGCCCTCGGCGTTCTCGACCCAGGGGCAAACGGTGCAGGCCGAGCGCGCGCAGATCGAAATCCGCTCGGACAAGGGCGGCCTCTCCCTGGTGAAGCAAAGCGCTTCGCTCGGCGAGGTGGTCAAGGCGCTCAATGCCATCGGCGCGACGCCGCAAGACCTGCTGTCGATCCTGCAGGCGATGAAAGCTGCCGGGTCCTTGCGCGCCGAACTGGAAATCATCTGATCGACAGGCCGCCTTTGCGGCGCGCGCAACCGATCGAAAGGAAACAGCAAAGCCAATATGATTCAGACCAACGACATTAGCGGCACACTCGCGCTCGATGCGCACGGCCTGGACGCGCTGCGGCTGCAGGCGAAGCAGAATCCGGAGCAGGCGCTCAAAGGCGCGGCGCAGCAGTTCGAGGCGGTGTTCTTGCAGACCTTGCTCAAAAGCATGCGCGACGCCACACCGCAGGACGGGCTGATGGACAGCGACCAGACGCGCATGTACACCTCGATGCTCGATCAGCAAACGGCGCAAAGCCTGTCGGCCAGGGGCATCGGCCTGGCCGAGGTCATGCTGCGCCAACTCGTGCACAATCGCGCCGCCGCGGTCGGCGCGCCTGCTATTGCGCCGGTGGCCGGCGCGTATGCGCCTGCGGCGGCGGCAATACCTGCGCCGCAGTCGACAGCGGCTGAGGTCGAAACCGATGGGCTGGAGCGGGGCCAGGACTTTCTCATGCGCATGAAGGAACACGCGCTAAAGGCGAGCAACGCAACCGGCATTCCGGCGCGCTTTTTGCTGGGTCAGGCGGCGCTGGAAAGCGGCTGGGGCAAACACGAGATCCGCGCCGCCGACGGCAGCCAGAGTTTCAATCTGTTCGGCATCAAGGCCGGGCGCAACTGGAAGGGCGCCACGGTGGATGTCATGACCACCGAATACGTGGACGGGGCGGCGCACAAGATGACGCAGAAATTTCGCGCCTACGGTTCCTATGCCGAAGGGTTCCAGGACTATGCTGCGCTGATGCAGGGCAACCAGCGCTATGCGGCGGTGCTCAAGCAACGCGACGGCGCGGGTTTTGCGCAGGGCTTGCAGCGCGCCGGTTACGCCACCGATCCGCAGTATGCGGACAAGCTCATCAGCATTCTGAATGGCGCGCGCATGCGCCAGACCATCACGGCTTGAAGGCTCATTGCAATATGAGGCGAAATCCCCCGAGGCGGGAGACCGAAGGTCGGGACCACCCCAAGAGCCGGGGACTTTCCCCTCAGGGGGAATCGAGACGTTCCGCGCGCTTTGCCTCATGCTGCGCTATATCAGAGTCCATTTCGGCGCTCCTGAAACGGCCTCCGAGAAGAATGTGGCATGAATCATGCATTGCTTAATATATCCATGAATTTGCCGCTAATATTGATTAGCGGCGTCATGGCGAGGGCTATCTAGATGAGTATTTTCGGCATCGGCATCAGCGGCTTGAACGCGGCTCAGGCGGGATTGGTCACGACCGGGCACAACATCAGCAACGCCTCGACCCCGGGCTACACCCGCCAGGAAATCGTCCAGGTGACCAATGCGCCCCAGTTCAAAGGGGTCGGTTTTCTCGGCCAGGGCGTGGCGGTGAGCACGGTCAAGCGCATCTACAGCGACGCTCTGTCGAACCAGCTCACGCTGGCGCAGACGCAAGGCAGCCAGCTTGACGTCTATTACGCGCAGATCAAGCAGCTCGACAACCTGCTGGGCGACCCGAGCGCCGGACTGTCGCCCGCGCTGCAGGAGTTTTTCAGCGGGGTCGCCGACGTTGCCGCGCATGCGGAATCGGTGCCTTCGCGCCAGGCGCTGCTTTCGTCGGCGGGTGCGCTCAGCGCGCGTTTCCAGGAGCTGGACCGGCAAATCTCGGACATCCGCGCCGGCGTCGACACGCAAATCACCAGCAGCATCGCATCGATAAACAGCTACGCGCAGCAGATTGCAGGCCTCAACCAGAGCATCCTGAGGGTCGAGAGCGCGACCGGCCTGCAGCCGGCCAACGATCTGCGCGACCAGCGCGATGCGCTGGTCGCTGCGCTGAACCAGGAAGTGCGCGCTTCGGTGGTAAGGGAAAGCAACGGTGCCTATGACGTTTTCATCGGCAATGGTCAGCCGGCCGTCGTCGGCGCCACCAGCTTCACCCTGGTAGCCGGCCGTTCGCTCGAGGATCCGCAACGCGTCGAAGTGGGCTACAAGAACGGCGCGTCCACCGCGTTGATTGCCTCAACCAGCATCCAGGGCGGGAGGCTGGGCGGCCTGCTCGAATTTCGCAGCGCCTCGCTCGATTCTGCGCAAAACAGCCTCGGGCGGGTGGCCATGGGCGTGGCGCAAACCTTCAACGATCAGCATGCGCTCGGCCAGGATCTGAACGGCGCGCTGGGGCAGGCGTTTTTCACCGTCGCAAGCCCCGTCGTTCTGCCGAGTTCAAACAACGCCCTCGGCGGCCCCACCATTACTGCAACGCTGCAGAATGCCGGCGCGCTCACTACCAGCGACTACCAGCTGCAGTACAACGGTGCTGGCGGCGGCAACGAAAACTTCACACTTACCCGATTCTCCGACGGCTTGCAGAGCGCGGTCACGTTTCCGACTGCGGGCGGTTATCCCTACAGCCTGGATGTGGACGGCATCACCCTCAGCCTGCCGGCGGCGCCTACACTGAACGACAGTTGGCTGATCGAGCCGACCCGCCTCGGCGCGGGAAGCCTGCGGGTGGCGCTGACCGACCCTGCCGCGATCGCCGCGGCCTCGCCGGTCCGCACCGGCGCCGCGATCGGGAACACCGGTAGCGCAAAAGTATCCGCAGGCAGCGTCTCCAGCGTCGCCAATTTGCCCGCGGCCGGAACACCCGTCACGCTCACGTACGATGCGGCGCTGGACCAGTTCAGCGTCGCCGGCGCAGCGCCGGCGGCCGGTCCGTTCGCCTACACCTCAGGCGATACGATCAGTTTCAACGGCATGAGTTTCGCCATTACGGGCACGCCGGCGAACGGCGACGTGTTCACGCTCGAGCGCAACGCCAACGGCGTCTCCGACAACCGCAATGCGCTCGCGCTCGGTGCGCTGCAGACGGCCAATACCCTGGGGCAGAGCCTAGCCGGCAGCCAGCCTACAACCTCGTTCCAGGGGGCATACAGCCAACTGGTGAGCCAGATCGGCAACACCACCAGGCAATTGGAAGTGACGGCGAAAGCGCAGGCGAACATGATTGCGCAGACCGAGCAGGCGCAGCAGTCGGTGTCGGGGGTGAACCTCGACGAGGAGGCCGCCAACCTGCTGCGCTACCAGCAGGCTTACCAGGCCTCGGGCAAGATGATGCAGATTGCCAGCACCCTGTTCCAGACGGTGCTGGAGATCGGAAGATAGGGAGCGACTCATGCGTATCAGCAGCAACACCATCTACGCTGCCGGCGTAGCCGCCATGCAGCAGCAAACGCAAAACCTGATGCAGGTGCAGCAGCAGATTGCGAGCGGCCGGCGCATCTTGACCCCGGCAGACGATCCGGTCGCCGCGGCGCGCGTGCTCGAAGTGTCGCAGTCGCAGTCGATAAATGCGCAATACGGTACCAACAGCAGCAGCGCCGGCGACAGCCTTGTGCTGGAAGAATCGGTGCTGGGAAGCATTACCTCGCTGTTGCAGAATGTCAGGGACTTGGCGGTCAACGCCGGCAATCCGACGCTAAGCCAGAGCGACCGCGCCAGCCTTGCCACTGCGTTGGGCGGCAACTATCAAGACTTGCTCGGTCTGGCCAACAGCACCGACGGCGGCGGCCAGTATGTGTTCTCCGGCTACCAGGGCGGGATACGCCCGTTCAGCGAATCGGCGCCGGGGGTGGTCGGGTACAACGGGGACCAGGGGCAACGCCTGATCCAGGTCAGCGCCTCGCGCCAGATCGCGGTCAGCGACGCGGGCGTCGATGTGTTCCAGCGCATTCCGAGCGGCAACGGCACTTTCGCCGCGAAGGTGGGGGACAACGTCATCACCGGGGCGGCCAACGGCGGCAGCGGGGTGATCGACGCGGGCATCGTGCTCGACGCGAATAGTTGGAACGTCCCTGAAAACAGCAAGAACCTGGGTGTGGTATTCACGCTAAGCGGCGGCGTCACCACCTACGACATTGTCGACAACGCCGCGGGCGGGGTATCGCTGTTGACTGCGCCGCGCACTTACACCAGCGGCAGCAATATCAGTCTTGGAACGGACGGGCCCCCGCCTGTCGACTTCGGCGCCCAGGTGAGCATTTCCGGTGCCCCGGCCGATGGCGACAGCTTCACCGTCAAGGCGAGCACGAATCAGAGTGTGTTCCAGACCATCGATGATCTCATCAACTTGCTGCAGACCTCGCCCAGTGGCGCTGCGCTGACCAACGGGCTTGCCAGCGCACAACGCAATCTGGACAACGCCATGGAGAATGTGCTCACCGTGCGCACGTCGACCGGGTCGCGCCTGAGAGAACTCGACTCGGTGAAAAATGCCGGCAACGAGCGG
Organism: Burkholderiales bacterium; assembly: GCA_052172655.1. GTDB lineage: Bacteria > Pseudomonadota > Gammaproteobacteria > Burkholderiales > SG8-39 > 2-12-FULL-64-23. The sequence continues at coordinate 29,881 of JBQMQE010000001.1, read as the reverse complement.
GCGCTGCAGTACAGCCAGACCCTGTCTGGTCTGCAGGACCTCGACTATGCCAAGGCGACATCCGAACTGATGCAGCAGCAGATGAACCTCGAAGCGGCGCAGAAATCTTTCGTCAAGGTCTCGGGGTTGTCTCTGTTCAACTACATCTGAGCATGGTCACGGCACGCATACTCAACGGGGGAGGCAGGCTGCGGCTGGCCGCCGCCTGTCTGGTCGCCGCCATGACCGCGGCTTGCGCCGCGGTCAGCAGCAATCCCGGCGCGACCGATGCCGCGGGCAATCCCGTGAGCACGCTGATCCCGAACAAGAGCTTCAATCTCACGCCTGGCGTAGCGCTGAGCGTCGAAAACATTCTGCTTGGGGCTGCGCTCTACTGGGCAGTCGATCCATTGGCGCCGAACTGGCAACTGGAACAGGCGCAGTTGGGCGCCGATAGCGTGCGCATCTCGCTGCGCAAGAAGCGCTTTGCCAGCGGCGGCGACGGCGAGGCGGCGCAGGTGTTCGCACGCCGCGCCGCGCAGCTCGCGCGCGTTGGCGGCTACGCCGGCTACACCGTGATGGAATACACCGAGGGTATCGAGTCCACGCTGCCGCTCGCGCAGCGCGTGGCGCAGGGCGTGATCCGCCTCGATCGCTGATTTATCGGGAACACCAAAGCCTGCGCAGGGGCTTTACACAAGTTCCATCGCCGCAGCTAGATTTGTCTTCCGGCTGCCGTCAGCGCAGCGCCGCCGCGATCCGCAGCATTTGCGCCAGACCGTCCATGAACACCCGCTCCAGCGTGGGGGCGAAATACGGCAGCACCAGCGTCAATCCGATGAAGCCGACCAGGATGGTGAGCGGAAAGCCGACGGCGAAGATATTGAGTTGGGGCGCGGCACGGGTGAGCACGCCCAGCCCGAGGTTGGTTATCAGCAGCGCGGCCAGCAAGGGCAGCGCCAGCGCCAGACCGTAGGAAAAAATGCTGCTGCCCCATTCGGCCAAATCGCGCAGCCCTGACGGGGACGAAAGCGCGGCGAGCGGCAGGACGCGAAAGCTTTCCACCAGTGTCGAGATCAGCAGCAGATGGCCGTCGACGGCAAGAAACGCCAGGGTGACGGCGACACCGAGGAACTGCCCGATGACGGGTATCATCCCCGGTACCGAGGCGTCGTACAGGGTGGCGAAACCCAGCCCCATCTGCAGTCCGATGAATTCTCCGGCCATCTCCGCCGCATGGAACACCACATGCATCGAGAAACCCATGGCGAGGCCGATCAGCACCTGTTGCGCCAGGATCAGCAGGCCGCCGGCCGAAGCCGGGTCGATGCCTGGAGGGGAGGGGACGAGCGGCGCCACCAGGACGGTGAGCAACAAACCGAGCGCAATTTTCAGGCTTGCCGGCACGCCCGCGTTGCCGATCACCGGCGCGCTGGCGATCAAGGCCATGATGCGCGCCAGCGGCCAGGCAAATGCGGCCAGAAAGGCGTTCAATTGCGCGGTGGTGACGCTGATCATGCCGCGCGCTTCAGCCTATCATCCCGGGAATGCCGGTGAACAGTTCGCGAATATAGTCGAGCAGGATGCCGAGCATCCACGGGCCGAACAGCACCAGCACGATGAATATCGCCAGCAGCTTGGGGATGAACGACAGGGTCAATTCGTTGATTTGCGTGGCGGCCTGGAACACGCTCACCAGCAGGCCGGTCAACAGCGCCGCGAGCAGCGGCGGGGCCGATAGCAGCAGCGTCACTTGCAGCGCATGCTGCGCCAGGCTGAGTACGCTCTCGGGGGTCATGTGATGCGCTCGCGCGGCTCAGCCGTGAAAACTCTGGACGAGCGAACCGATCAGGAGATTCCAGCCGTCGGCGAGCACGAACAACATGATCTTGAACGGCAGCGAAATGGTCGCCGGCGACATCATCATCATGCCCATCGACATGAGCACGCTCGCCACCACCATGTCGATGATCATGAACGGAAGAAACACGAGGAAGCCGATCTGGAACGCGGTCTTGAGCTCGCTCGTGACGTAGGCCGGAATCAGGATCTTGAGCGGCACCTCAGAGGCATCCTGCAGCGGCGGCTGGTTGGCGATGCGCGCGAACAGCGCCAGGTCGGTCTCTCGCGTCTGGCGCAGCATGAAGCCTCGCAGCGGCACCGCCCCTTTTTCCAGCGCCTCGGCAAAGCCGATCTTGTTCTCGGCGAGCGGCTGGTAGGCCTCGACGTAAATGCGATCGAGCACCGGCGACATCACAAACAGCGTGAGGAACAGGGACAGGCCGATCAGTATCTGGTTGGACGGCGTGGACTGCAGCCCGAGCGCGTGGCGCAGCAGCGACAGCACGATGATGACGCGGGTGAAGCTGGTCATGAGCAGCAACACCGATGGCAGGAACGACAGCGCCGTGAGCATGAGCAGCGTCTGCACGCTCAGGGTATAGGTCTGGCCGCCGCCGGCCGCGGGCTTGCTGCTGAACGCGGGCAGCGACAGATCCTGCGCCAGTGCCGGCACCGCGATGAAAGCGCCCAGAAGCAGCAAAGCGGTCAGCCACAGCATACGCTTGGAACCTGTTGCAAAATAAATTTTGCAACGGCGAATATAGGGGAGGATGAGGGAAGGCGCGCCGAAGGTCTCGATCCCCCTTCCTCGGTCCCGCTTGACGGGAGAGGGGAAAGTCCCCTTGGGGGATATCCCCTCATTTTGCAAAAAGAATTCAGACATGATTGGGTTTTTCCAACATCCGGCGCAGCCGGCTGGCAAAACCCTGGTCCGCGGGTTGCGGCGCCTCGGCTGCGCTCGCCGATTCCGTCCTGGGCATGGTATGCAGGGCGCGCACCTGGCCGGGGGCGACGCCGACCAGCAGCCAGGTGCTGCCCACCTCGACCAGCACGATACGCTCGCGCTGGCCGACGGCGGCGCCGCCGACGATGCGGATCAGCCCGGTGCCGGTCCCGCGCAGGCCGGAATAGCGCTTCAACAGCCAGGCCAGGGCTGCGACCAGCGCGAGCACCGCCGCGAGGCCGACCACGGCCTGAACGACGCTGCCCGCAGGCATTGCGGAAGCGGCGGCCGCCACCGGCGCGTCGGCATAGGCAGTGTCCAGGCTAAGGGCAAACAGGGCGAACACACCCGGCGCTGTTTTGCTGAAGCGAACAGAATGTCTCACGCGCTAACGGCCTCTGATGCGGTTGAGCAGGAGCGGATGCATTTCATCATTTTGTGCTTGGAGCCCGCTACCGGTTCAGCTTGCGGATGCGTTCGGACGGCGTGATGACGTCGGTGAGGCGAATGCCGAACTTGTCGTTCACCACCACCACTTCACCTTGCGCGATCAGGCAACCGTTGACCAAGACCTCCATCGGCTCGCCCGCCATGCCGTCGAGCTCGACCACCGAGCCTTGCGCCAGTTGCAGCAGGTTCTTGATCGCAATCTTGGTGCGCCCCAGTTGCACCTCCAGTTGCACCGGAATGTCGAGGATCATGTCCAGGTCGGTACGCTGACCCGTGCCGGCGCTGGCGCCGGCGCCGGTGGCGGTGAATTGCTCGAAGATCTGCGCCGGCGCAGCGTCGCCCGCGGCGCTCGGCGTTGCTGCCTGCTCCTGCATCGCCGCGCCCCAGTCGTCGGCGCTGACCTCTGCTTGCTCTACGATTTCACCCATGTTCATCTCCTTTTCAGAGCTGGTTACAAAATGCGGGGATCCGGCTGGGAACGGAAGAATCCCGCCCCTTCCTTGGCCCTGCATGCTCCCCTAAGTCAGGGGCCGTTTCGGCAATTCCGAAACGGCCCTGTATTCATTCGCTGGTCGAACCGGCCAGCATTTTCTCGACCTTGAGCGCGTACTGGCCGTTGAGCAGCCCGTAATTGCATTCCATCACCGGTACCCCATCGACGGTGGCGGTAATGGTCTCGGGAATGTTAAGAGCAATCACGTCGCCGGCCTTCATTTTGATTATCTGGTTTAACGTCACCGCCGAGCGTCCGAGGACGGCGGTGAGTTCGACCTCCGCCGTCTGCACCTGCTGCGCCAGCAGTCGCAGCCAGCGTTTGTCCACTTCGAGATGGTCGCCTTGCATGCTGCTGTGCAGAAGGTCGCGCACCGGTTCGATCATGGCGTAGGGCATGCAGATGTGAAATTCGCCGGACGTGGGGCCGAATTCGATGTTGTAGGTGGTCACCACCACCACTTCGTTGGGCGTGGCGATGTTGGCGAACTGCGTGTTCATTTCGGAGCGCATGTACTCGAACTTCAGCTCGTACACCGGCTTCCACGACTTCTGGTATTCCTCGAACACCACCGCGAGCAGGCGCTGGATGATGCGCTGTTCGGTCTGGGTGAAGTCGCGGCCCTCGACGCGGGTATGGAATCTGCCGTCGCCGCCAAACAGATTGTCGACGATCAGAAATACCAGGTTGGGATCGAATATGAACAGGGCTGTGCCGCGCAGCGGCTTGGCCTGCACCAGGTTCAGATTGGTCGGGACCACCAGGTTGCGGATGAATTCGTTGTACTTGATGATGCGGATCGGCCCGACGGAGATTTCCGCGGTGCGCCGCATGAAATTGAACAGGCCGAGGCGCATCTGGCGGGCGAAGCGCTCATTGATGATTTCCAGGGTCGGCATGCGCCCGCGCACGATGCGTTCCTGCGTTGCGAGATTGTAGGGCCGCACGCCCTGGGTTTCGGTCGGCGCTACGACCTCGTCGGCTTCCCCGGTGACGCCCCGAAGCAGCGCATCGACCTCGTCCTGAGAGAGAAAATCCTGGCCCATCGCCGCTACTGGATTACGAATGAAGTGAACAGCACGCTGTCCAGGTCCTGCGCCGGCACTTTGCCGGCAAGCGGCTCGAGGATCTCGCGTGCGATCTCGGTGCTGAGGGTCTTCTTGCCTTCCGAGGTAGCGAGATCGCTGGCGCTCTTGCTCGTGAGCAGCAGCAGCACGCGGTTGCGGATCTCGGGCATGTACAGCTTGATCGCATCGCCAAAGCCGTCGCCGTTTACTTTGAGCACCAGCCCTACTTGCAGAAATTGCGCGGCGGAGTCGTCTTGCCGCAGGTTTACGGTGAACGGGTCCAGCTTCACGAACACCGGCGGCTTGAGGGAATCCTCTTTGGCCGTTGCGGCATTTGCGCCCTTTGCGCCCTTTTCGCCCTTTTCGCCCTTTGCAGCCCCAGGTTTCGTCGCCTCCACCGGTTCGTGACTGCGGAGAAAATACCAGGCCCCGCCTGCGGCGCCGCCGAGCAACAGCGTCAGCAACAAGCCGATCTTCAACAGGCTGCGCTTGTACTTCACCGGCGGCGCGGCCCCTTCGGTGCTGGCGTCGGGTTCCTGCCGGGCCGAAGGTTTCGGGGCAGTCTTGGATTGCTTGGTCGCGGTGGTTGCCATGCTATGCCTGTTCCGTCTGGTATGCGTGGATTATTGGCGATGTGCGGCTCGCGCGCCGTGCGAAACAGACGGGTGAATGTCCTTCAGCTCGCGCTTTTGCGCCAGCCGCCGGCAGGCTCTGTTTACATTCAGCGCATGCACGCGTCTCATGCGCTGACTGTCAGCAGACTCAAGCCGCGCGCGGACGAATCAGGCGAAGGTATCGACCAGTCCGCGCGAGTGGCGCAGCAGGCGCTCCCCCCGCGAAACGGCGCCGGTGTCTGCTGCCGCTGCGGCGGGCGCGGCTGAGTATGCGCGCGGCTCGGGCTGCGGCTGCGCCTGCTCGCGAAATGCGTCGGTGCCGACGCTGGCGTTGCCGAGGTTGATACCGCTGTCGGCGAGCATTTCGCGCAGCCGCGGCATGGCCGTCTCGATCGCCTCGCGCACCGCGGCGTGCGCGCTGACGAACTGGGCGCTGGCTTCGCCGTTGTTGAGCGTAAGCATTATTTTCAGCGGTCCGAGATCGGGCGGGTTCAGATGCAGTTCGGCCACCTGCTGTTTTTGCCCTGCCATCCATACCAGCTTGTCGCCCAGACCCTGATCCCAACCGCTCCCTCCCACGCGCGCTTCGATCGCGGCGACGCTCGCGTGCGTGAGCTCGGCCGGTGCGGCGCCGCCGATAAGAAGCGCTGCCGCTGGCGCCGGCGCAGCTTTCTGCTGCTCCAGCAGACTGGCGGCGAACGTGACTGGGCGGATTTCGCCTTCGGCGGCCGTGGAAAACTTTCCCTTCACGGCAAGATCTGCCGCAGCCGAGGCGATGGGCGAGGGCAGTCCGGATTTTCGCGCAGCGGGACCCGGCGCGATATGGCCTGCGGCGCCCCGCGAAGATTTGCCGCGCAGTGGAAGATCGGTCGCAACCGTGGCCGTCGTCAGTGGCAATTCGGATTTTTGCCCGATGGCACTCCATGCAATTTCGCCGGCGACGGCGGAAAATTTGCCGGGTACGGCAGAATCTGCCGCCGCCGCGGCAATGGGCAACCCAAGTTTGTTCTTGGATTGCGCCGGTGTTTTGGCAAGCGCGTCGGGCGCAAGCCCGGCAGCTTCGATTGCGCTGGTAGCGAACGCCTGGGGCAATTGGGCCATGCCAAGCAATGCAGGCACCAGGGCCGCATCGGCGGCTAAGGCGGCTTGCGCCGCATCCTCAGCGGTTGTGAGGCTGCCATCGGCTGTTGCTGCGATGGCGGGACCGCCGACGCCCGGGCGCAATAGGCCGTCGAGACCGACGCGGCCGTCGAGACCGACGCGGCCGTCGGGACCGATGCGGCCGTCGGGACCGACGCGGCCGTCGGGCGCAAGGCCCAGTTCCCGCGTCAATGCATCCTGGAACGCACTCGTGCCCGGTGGCGGCGTGTCATCGCGCGCGGGCGCGGCGCGCGGCAACGCGCGCGCGGCGGGGACGGGAGAGGGTGAAGCAATGGGCAGGTCAGTCAAGATATATCCTTCGCTTAAGCCGGAAGAGCCGGACGCAAACAACACTTCATTTCAAGATGAGGGATACCTCACCCTCATGCTTCCCTGAATCAGGGGCCATTTCGTTAACTTTGAAATTGCACTAAGAGGCTATGCAAGCAATGTGCCAGCGGGCCGTGCCTAGCCCATGATCATGCGCTGGCTGAGAAAACCCTTCAGCGCGAAATCGTCCTGCTCTTTCTGTTCCTGGCGCGCCTCGCGCTTGCGCTCCGCCGAGCGATGGCGCTGGGACAGGGTATCGAAGGACTTGAGCCGGCGCTGTTGCTTGTGCCAGTGGATCTTGCCGGTTTCCACCTCGCGTTTGGCCGCCGCCACCAGTTCGCGTTGCTGCTCGATGGCGACATCGATCTTGTCGATGAATTCGCGGAAATTGCGCCAGCCGATGCTGTGCGTGCCGGTTTGGGTGAGGTTGGCCAGGCGCGCCGTGTATTCGCCGCGGTATTCGAGCAGCAGTTGCAAGCGTTGTTGCATGTCCCGGTCGTGGCCGTTGACGACACCCAACTGCACCGCCGCGGCATCGCTGCCTTCCTGCGCCAGGTCAAGCAGAGTTTGCAAGGGAAAGGGCTTGGACATGGTTTTCCTCTTTTTCGGTCATCAATCGGTTAACGGCAGAATTTGCGCAGGGAACAGGGAGGCCAACTGATTGACGCTGCCGGCATAAGGCTGGCATTCGCGCATGCCCTGCTGCAGGAAGCGCTCGAGTTGCGGCTGCATTTGGATCGCCTGGTCCAGCGCGGCGTCGTGGCCGCTGGCGTAGGCGCCTACGCTGATCAGGTCGCGGCTGCGCTGGTAACGCGCGTAGAGGGAGCGAAAGCGCCGTACCAGGTCGAGCTGGGCCGGGCTCACCAGGTTGGGCAGGACGCGGCTGATCGAGGCTTCGATGTCGATGGCGGGGTAGTGCCCCTGATCGGCCAGCGTGCGCGCGAGCACGATGTGCCCGTCGAGGATGGCGCGCACGCTGTCGGCGATCGGATCCTGCAAATCATCGCCTTCGACCAGCACCGTGTAGAAAGCGGTGATCGAGCCCCCGCCCTCGCGGCCGTTGCCGGCGCGCTCCACCAGTTGCGGCAGTTTCGCGAATACCGAGGGCGGGTAGCCCTTGGTGACGGGCGGCTCGCCGATCGCGAGCGCTATCTCGCGCTGCGCCATGGCAAAGCGCGTGAGCGAGTCCATGATCAAGAGCACGTGCTTGCCCTGGTCGCGGAAATGCTCGGCGATGGCGGTGGCGTAGGCGGCGCCCTGCAGGCGCATCAGCGGACTGGTGTCCGCGGGTGCTGCGACCACCACCGAGCGCGCGAGGCCCTCGGGCCCGAGTATGTCTTCGATGAATTCCTTCACTTCGCGGCCGCGTTCGCCGATGAGCCCGACCACGATGACGTCGGCGCTGGTATAGCGCGCCATCATGCCGAGCAGCACGCTCTTGCCCACGCCGCTGCCGGCGAATAGCCCCATGCGCTGGCCCCGGCCCACGGTGAGCAGGGCGTTGATCGAGCGCACGCCCACGTCCAGTGCCTGCGTGATCGGCATGCGTTCGAGCGGATTGAACGGGCGGGTCTGCAGCGGCGCGCTGTGCGCGGCGACCAAAGGTCCGAGGCGGTCCAGCGGATGCCCGGCGCCGTCGAGTACGCGCCCGAGCAGCGCGTCGCCGACCGGAATTTGCTTGGCGCGATCCGAGCCGCGCCGCCGCGGACGGATGCCGCTGCCGTTCCTCGGCAGGGGCTGCGCAATTTCGACCGGGACCACCTTCGCCCCCGGAACCAGCCCGTAGACGTCATTGGCGGGCATCAGGAACAGTTTGTCGCCGGAGAAGCCGACCACTTCGGCGTCGACGCTGCCGCCGTTGGGCAGCTCCACCGAGCAGCCGCTGCCGACGGCGAGTTTCAGGCCGGTGGCTTCCATCACCAGTCCGGCGACGCGGGTGAGGCGTCCGCTCACCAGCAGCGGATTGGTCTGGGTCACCAGCTCGTTGCAGTCGCGCAGGAAACTGCGCCAGCGCGCGTTGCGCGGCGCTAACCCAAACTCATTCGATCCAGGCATGGCCGTTCCCGATTGCATCGACCACGCGCTGCCAGCGGCGCTCGAGCGTCGCGTCGATTTCGCACTCTGCTGCCTCCAGGCGGCAGCCGCCGCGGCTGATCTCGCCGTTTTCGATGATCTCCCAGCCCGACTGCTGCAGGCGCTCACCCAGGCTCTGGCGCACCAGCGTCGCGTCCTCCGGATGCAGGATCAGGCGCGCGCGCTGATGCGCGAGCGGCAACTGGCCGAGCACCTCGTTGACTACGGCGAGGATCAATTCGGGGTGCAACTGCAGCGCGTGGCGCAACACCTGTTTGCTGATCGCCAGACCGAGTGCCAGCAGTTCGTCGGCGACGCCCTGGTCGAGCTGGCGCGACTCCTGGGCGAGCGCGGCCACGATTGACTGCAGCCGCAGCGTTTCGGCGGCCGCCCGCTCGCTGCCTTCGCGCATGCCGGCGGCGTAGCCTTCCTCGTGCGCCTGCTGATGCAGCCGCTCCAACTGCGCCGCGGTCGGTGCAATTGCGGCCTTGTCGTTCTTCTTCGGGGCGCCCCTCAAGGGGACTGCCTTCGGGTCGTCGAACGAGTGCAGTTCCCAGCGCTGGTACGCGGTGAGCTGCTCTTTCGGGGTGGCCAGGCTAGACATAGGCGTCGTCGCCGCCGCCAAGCGAAATCTGGCCTTCGTCGGCGAGGCGGCGCACCACCTTCAGGATTTCCTTCTGCTCGGCCTCGACTTCGGATACGCGCACCGGGCCTTTCGCATCCAGGTCGTCGCGCAGCATCTCGGCGGCGCGCTGCGACATGTTGCCGAACAGCTTTTCGCGCAGCGTTTCGGAGGAGCCCTTGAGCGCGACGATCAGGGATTCCGACTGGATCTCGCGCAGCAGCAGTTGGATGCCGCGATCGTCGATGTCGAGGAGGTTCTCGAACACGAACATCTCGTCCAGTATCTTCTGCGCCAGATCGGCGTCGTACTCCCTCACGCTTTCGATGAGCGAGCTTTCCGTGTTGCCGGACATGAAGTTGAGCATCTCGGCGGCCGCGCGCACCCCGCCCATCGGGGCTTGCTTGATGTTGTCGCTGCCCGATAGCAGCTTGTTCAGCACATCGTTCAACTCGCGCAGCGCCGAGGGCTGGATGCCGTCCAGCGTCGCTATTCGCAGCAGCACGTCGTTGCGCAGGCGCTCGACCAGCATGCCCATGATTTCGCTCGCCTGATCGCGGTCCAGGTGCACCAGGATGGTGGCGATGATTTGCGGATGCTCGTTCTTGATCAGTTCGGCCACCGCCGCGGCATCCATCCATTTCAGGCCTTCGATGCCGCTGGTGTCGTTGCCTTGCATGATGCGGTCGATGAGGTTGCCCGCCTTGTCGTCGCCGAGCGCCTTGGTGAGCACGGTGCGCAGGTACTCGCGCGAGTTCAGGCCGAGCGGGGATTTTTCCTCGGCGCGCAGGCGAAATGCGCTGAGCACGTCTTCGACCTTTTCGCGCGTGATGTTCTGCAGGTTGGACATGGCCTTGCCCAGTTTTTGCACTTCGCGCGGGCCCAGATGCTTGAACACTTCGGTCGCGGCTTCCTCGCCCAGCGACAGCATCAGAATGGCGCCTCTCTCGATGCCTTCGTCATCCATCGTGTCCCACCCATTCTTTGACGACGTTGGCGACCAGCGCCGGTTCGCTGCGCGCGAGCTGCTTCACCGCGTCCAGATTCTGATCGTAGTCGCTGATGCGCCGCACCGGGGCGGCGTCATCGTCGTCGGGCGGCGCAGGCGCAGGCGGGGGCGCCTCGGCGAGCTTGGCCAGCAGCGGACGCAATACCCCCAGCACCAGGAACAGCACCAGGCCGGCGATCAGCAGGTTTCTGCCGACCGTCTTGGCTGTGGCGATGGTCTCGGGCTGCTTCCACAGCGGCACCTCGACCGCGGGCACGACTGCGGGTATGGAGAAGGCGCTGTTGGTCACGTTGAGTGTATCGCCGCGCTCCTTGCTGTAGCCCATGACTTCCTTCACCAGGGCGTTGATCTGCGTCATTTCCTCGGCGCTGAGCGCCTTGGTGGTGACGTTGCCCTCGGCATCGGTCAGTTTGCGGTAGTTGACCACCACGGCGACCGACAGCCGCTTGATCGCGCCTACAGCCTGGCGCGTATGCCTGATGGTCTTATCGACCTCGTAGTTGATGGTGGAGTCGCGCCGTGTAGGGGAGGACACAGCGCCCGCACCCGTCTGCGCCGTGCCCGGTGCGGGAATGATCCCGGCAGGCTGGCCTAGCGCTGGCGCCGGCACCCCGTTGATCGGCGCGCTCGCGTTGCCGGGCGGCTGATTGCTGAGCGCGCCCGGCACCCCGCCGGCCGCTGCGCCGGCGCTGGTGCTGGACTCGCTCGTCTGCTGGCTGCGCACGGCGGCAGGGGCCGACTGGTTCGGGCTGTAGATTTCGGCGACGTTCTCGGTCTGGGTGAAATCCATGTCCGCGGTCACCTGGGCGAGCACGTTGCTCGGGCCGGTGATCGGGGCGAGAATGGCTTCGATGCGCTTGACGAAACTTTGCTCGACCTCGCGTCGGTATTTGAACTGGCTCGGGTCGAGTCCGGCATTGTCGCCGTCCTGGGAAGTCAGCAGGCTGCCGCTCTGGTCGATCACGGTCACGTTCTTCACCGGCAGGTCGGGAATGCTGCTCGAGACCAGATGCACGATGGCGCTGACCTGGGAGGCATCCAGGCTGCGGCCCGGAAGCAGGGAGAGCAGCACCGACGCACTCGGCTTCTGTTGCTCGCGCACGAATACCGAAGGTTTGGCGATGGCCAGATGCACGCGTGCGGACTGCACCGCGGAGAGCGACTGAATCGAGCGCGCCAGCTCGCCTTCGAGGGCGCGCTGATAATTTACCTGCTCCTGGAACTGGCTGGTGCCCAGCTTCTGCGTTTCCATCAGTTCGAAGCCGACCAGGCCGCCCTTGGGCAGGCCCTGGCCGGCGAGGCGCAGGCGCATTTCATGCACCTGGTCGGCGGGCACCAGCAGCGCGCCGCCGCCTTCGGCGAATTTGTAGGGCACATTCATCTGCTGCAGTGAGGCGATGATGGCACCGCCGTCGCGGTCGGACAAGTTGGAGTAGAGCACGCGATAATCCGGGGTCTGGCCCCACATCCATCCTCCGGCGAGCAGCGCGACGATCGCCGCGAGCGCGACCATCGCCCCGAATTTCTGCTGCAGCGGAATCAGACCGAGCGCCTGGATGCGCGATGCCGGGAGCTGCGCGGTGGCTACTGTCATGGCTTGTTGCCGGCCGCGTCGCTGGCGGCGGCGAATGTTTGGTTGCGTTTCATGCGGATCGCGATCCTCTTTCCGGCCTTCGAATGAAGGATTGAAGCGATTATGGACAAAACGGCGCGCGTCAAACCTGCAAGCAGAGGGCATTTACGGCCCTTTATTGCGCGCCGTGAGGGAATTGCCCGGTGCTAGTCTGTGATTCGTCAAATTAGGAAAAGCTCAAAGGCGTTTTGGCGCCGCGCAAACATGAATCCGGTCAGCACACTCAGCCCGCAGCAGTTGGAACAGGCGTTCCAGGTGTTCAATTTGGCGTCCTCGGACCTGTGTAATGCCTATGAGGAACTGCGCCAGCAGGCGCTGGTGCTGACCCAGGAACTCGCGCTCGCCAACGGCGAGTTGCGGCGCCAGTTCGAGGAAAAGGAAGCCCTGCGCGAATCGGTGCAACGCACGGAGCGCCTGGCCGCGATGGGCGAGATGGCGGCGCGCCTCGCGCACCAGTTGCGCACCCCGCTCGCTACTGCGCTCCTGTACTCGGCCCAGTTGGGGGCACCGGCGCTGCCGGCGGCGGAGCGCGCGCGCTTCGCCGGCAAGACCGTGGACCGCCTGCGTCATCTGGAGCGCCTGATCGATAACATGCTGCAATTCGTGCGCGGCGTGAGCGCGGGCAGCGAGCCGGTGGTGGCGGCCGACCTGCTGCGCGTGGCATTCGAGACCATCGAATCGCAGGCTCTGGCACGCGGATTGCTTATTGAACTCAGGGATGAGAGCGCCGGGTGCGTGTTGCGGGCGGACCGGCAGGCGCTGACCAGCGCTCTGCTGAGCCTGCTGGAAAACGCGGTACAAGCCTGCACGCCGGGCGGGCGCGTAGCCCTCGGCGCCACGGCAACGGACGCCGAGCTTGAGATTCACGTAAGCGACAGCGGCGCCGGCATCGCGCCCGAGGTGCAGGCGCGGCTGTTCGAGCCGTTCTTTACCACGCGCAACGGCGGCACCGGCCTCGGCCTGGCCATCGTGCGCGCCGTGGCGCAGGCGCACGGCGGCAGCGTGGCCGTGCGCTCGGGCGAAGGTGCGGGCAGCAAATTCGTGCTGCGCCTGCCGCTCGCGCCTGCGGCCGCAGCGGACCAGGAAATGAGGCAAGGAGCCATAGATGACATCGCTGCCACTGCTGATTGTTGAAGACGACCGCGACCTGCGCGATGCCTTGTGCGTCACGCTGGAGCTCGCGGGCCATGTCGCCATCCCGGCCGCCGACGGCAGCGAGGCGCTGCTGGTGATGCAGCGGCGCCGCGTCGGACTGGTGATCAGCGACATCCAGATGCAGCCGCTGGACGGCCTCGGCCTGTTGCGCGAAATCAATCAGCACCATCCACAGGTTCCGGTGATCCTGATGACGGCGTTCGGCGATATCGAGAGCGCGGTCGCGGCGATGCGCGCCGGCGCGAGCAATTACCTGCCCAAGCCGTTCGAGCCGGCCAGCCTGCTCGCGCAGGTGGAGCGCTACCGTCTGCGTCCCGTGGCCGAAGACGATGGCGGCATCGTCGCCGTCGATCCGAAGTCGAGCGCGCTGCTCGCCCTGGCCGAACGCGTGGCTGCGTCGGCGACCACGGTGCTGCTCTCGGGCGAGAGCGGCAGCGGCAAGGAAGTGCTGGCGCGCTACATTCACCGGCATTCGCCGCGCGCCGCGGAGGCTTTCATTGCCATCAACTGCGCCGCAATTCCGGACAACCTGATCGAGGCCACGCTGTTTGGCCACGAGCGCGGCGCGTTTACCGGCGCCAACCAGGCTCAGGCCGGCAAATTCGAGCAGGCGCAGGGTGGCACGCTGCTGCTGGACGAAATCTCCGAAATACCGCTGCCGCTGCAGGCCAAGCTGTTGCGCGTGCTGCAGGAGCGCGAAGTGGAGCGCGTGGGCGCGAAGAAGGCGCTGGCGATCGATATCCGCATCATCGCCACCACCAACCGCGACCTGGGCGCCTGCGTCGCCGCGGGCACGTTCCGCGCCGACCTGTACTACCGACTCAACGTGTTTCCGCTGCAATTGCTGTCGTTGCGCGAGCGCCCCGCCGACATCGTGCCGCTTGCGCGCCGCTTTGTCGCGGAGCACGCGCAGGCCATGGGCCGGCCGCAGTTGCGCCTTGCCGCGAGCGCCGAGCAACGCCTGCTGGCGCACCCCTGGCCGGGCAACGTGCGCGAACTGGAAAACGTGGTGCAGCGCGCGGTGATACTGGCCGCGGGCGAGCTGATCGAGACGGCGGAGCTCGATTTCGGCGCGGCGCCGGCAGAGCAGGTGCCGCGGCCGCAGCAGCAGGCCGAAGCGGTTGCGCCGCGGGCGATGATGGATATGAAGTCGCTCGAGCGGGCGCACATCATGGAAACGCTGCTGGCGGTGAACGGCTCGCGCAAGCTGGCGGTGGAAAGGCTGGGCATCAGCGAGCGCGCACTGCGCTACAAGTTGCAGCAGTACCGGCTCGAACGCGGGCTGGCGTAGCTCCAATCAGTTTGACCAAAGAATCGACGCAAGGAGAAATATATGGATACCAGCGCAATAGACAACCTGCTCGGCCAGATGCGGGCGGCGGCCGCAGGCGGGAGCGCGCCTGCGCGCGCCGCCGCCGCGCCCGCAGCGGGAACGGATTTCGCCGCGGTGCTGAAGAGTTCGCTCGATGGCATCAACAGCCACCAGGTCGATGCCACGCGCCTGGCGCGCGAGTTCGAGCTCGGGGTTCCCAATACCAATCTGAACGACGTGATGATCTCGATGCAGAAGGCGAACATATCGTTCCAGGAGATGGTGCAGGTGCGCAACCGGCTGGTCTCGGCCTACCACGACATCATGAACATGCAGGTGTGACGCGCCGGTTGCCGACGCTAATGCACGACGTTTTATCTTGAAATGCCGTAGCGGCTCAGGCGGGAATTTGCGCGCTCGCGCGCGCCAACCGTGTCTTCCGCGCGGAGGTGAAGCGTGTCCGCGCGGAAAACACGGTTATGGATGAAAACAAAAGCGGTCTGGGGTGGCCTTCTTGCCAGGCCGGCGGCGAACCGCGCCGCCTTCAGCGGGCGCCGCCGCGGGTCTTGTGCTCGCGTTCGAGCCTGCCGATGTAGCGTTGGATCAGCATCCGGTCGCGCTCGCGCATATCGACGAACTCGCATCCGGCGCGCCGCTGCTGATTGCCGTTCCTGAGCGTGACTTCATAGGTGCTTCTCACCAGTATGTCCGCAATCACCTCGCCAACCTCGGGCAGGCGTACGCGACAGCCGCGCAAACGCGCGCCGGTCTCGATATTGGCGGGCTCGCCGGAATCGATGAACGCGAGTCCGCCGCAACTGATGTCGACGATGATCACTTCGGCCTGCGCGCGCTCCGGCAAGGTCTGCGGCGCAATGATGCACGTCAGTGGCCTGGTGCGCGGCGTGGTGATGCGGAAATACTCGCGCCGCTGCAGGCGCAGCAGCGTCGCCGGTAGCGCCATGCTGTAAACATTGCGGCCGTGGAACTGCGCCTGGCTCAGGGACGCGGCGGCAAACTGGATCTTGATGCGATCGTGCACCGCGACGAAAGTAATGTTTTTTGCCTGCAGCGCACGCCGGCTGGCTGCGGCGTTCGCATCGCAATCGATGTATGCCGTGTTCTGCTCGAGGTCCAGGGCAAGAATGGACGTGAGAATGAAGTCGTCGTCGGCGCCGAAATACGCCGTGACCATGCTGGCGGAATTGCGCAGCGTACCCAGGATCGCGGCGATTTCCAGGCGCGAGTGGATCAGGTACTGGCTCTGGTCGGCGCTGGCGGCCTCGGGTTTAAGCGGGTTTTCGGTGTAATCTGTCATGGTGGTATCGATTTCGTCTGGCGTGACGATTCTATAGCATTTTCGGCCAGTGTTTTGCCTTCCCGCCCGGCCTCCCGCGCAAATCTCCCCGCGGATGCGCGCTCAGGATGCATCGCAGCTTCGCCGATTCTGTCAATGCCCGGCGCATGAGCCGATAGGGGCGCATCTTCGCCGCCGCTCGCGGCGGCAGGCGCAGATCCGTTTTGCTCCAGCCGGTATACCCATACCAGCAGCTCGGCCACGGCGCGATACAGTGCGGGCGGGATGCGCTGGTCCAGATCCACCTGAATCAGCAGCGCTACCAACTCTCTGGACTCGTGCACGTACACACCGTGCTGGTGCGCGCGCTCGATGATCGCCTGCGCCAGCAGGCCGCGTCCTTTGGCTACCACCCTGGGTGCAGCCTCGTCACCACTGTAGGCGAGCGCGATCGCGGCCTGCTGCGGGTCGAATTCCAGGCCATCCGCTGGATGCGCCCCGATCGCCGCGCCGAGCGGCACAACGGCGCGGCCGGGCTGCGGCGCTTCAGGCTGGTTCATGCTGTGCGATCGCGATGCCCGCGGGCGGCACGCCGGCGGCGGCGAGCGCTGCCTGCAGGGCGGTGCTGTGCTCGCGCAACAGCGCCGCGCTGGCGGCGCTGGCGGCCGTGAGCCTGACGCGCACGCCGTCGCCGCCCAGGTTGAGCGCGGCCTTGAGTTCGCCCAGTTGGGGCAACTGCAGCCGCAGCTCGGTGTTCCAGCTTGGCGGCGCATCCGGCTCGCGTCCTGCGCCGCTCTGATGCTCCTCGATCTCCCATTGCATCCACTGCCTCGGCCAGACCTCAAGCTGCAGCAGGACCCGGGCGGTGTCGAGCGCAGCAAGCTGCTGCTGCACCAGGGGAGCGGCGCGCGGGTGGATCGTCTGCTGTTGGCGTATTGCGTCCGCGGCGGAGGGGAGTTCGAGCGCGGCGCCAGCCGCCGCGCGTGCTTCGGGCGCCGGCGCGATCCGGGTCAGCCGCGCCTGCGGCTCTTGCCGGATCTGCGCCAGGTCGAGCTTGCCGGCGACCCATTCGGCCTGATGCGATTCGTAGAACAATCCGCTTGTTGCGAGCGTCTGCGCCAGCGCGACCGACAGGCGGGCGCCGTTGGCGGGCGGTGCGGACAACAGCGGTGCCGTTGCCGACGCCGCCACGGGCAGGGCCAGCGCGCCCGGTTGCAGCATGGTCGCCGCAACCAGGCGGCCGGCCGCCGACAATACAGGTGGCGGTGCCGGCAGCGCCTGCGGCAGGTTTTTGGGCGCAAATGCCAGCCGCGGCTCGTGCGCGACGAGCGCGAGTTCCAGCGTATCCGCGGAAGCAAGGTTCGATGACAGGGCCTGCCCGCCCGGTTGCAGCATGGTCGCTGCAAGCGGGCGCGCGGCGCCCGACGCTATGGGCGCCGGCGCGGATGCCGTCTGCTGTGAGTTCTTGAGCACGAATGTCAGCCGCGGCTCGCGCGTGACGAACGCGAGTTCGAGCGTATCGCCGGCGGCAATGTACGAGGGCAGGTTCATGCGCAGCGGCTGGCCGGCCACCATGACCTTGTAGCTGCCGTCGGGGAGCTTGGCCTCGACGCGTGCGCTGAGTATCGCCCCCGGGTCGAGTTGCGGCAGCAGACGCAGGGCATCGGCCCGGCCGCTGCCTACAGGTCTTGCTGCCGTGACCGGTTCGACGCCCTTCAGCGAAATGAGAGGAAGCATGGACTCAGTTCCTCAATGTCGCCTGCGGCGAAACGGCAAGCCCGCTGGCGGCAGGCGACGGTATTCAAGGCGCCGTATAGATCCTCTAGCCGTTGTAGTCGGTTTCATACGCGCGCTGCAGTTTGTGCTCCTGGCGTGCGCTGCCCAGGTAAGTCTCGAGTTGGCTCATCCACGGCTCGGTGAATTTGCGTATCTCGGCATCGTCGGCGAGTGATTTGCGGATGAGCGCGATTTTGCGCTGCACGAATCTTGCGCCGGTATCAACGCCGGCGTCGGTGCCCTTCAGCGCCTCGATCAGCGTGCGGCAGTCGTGCTCCAGCGCGATCAGCCGGTTCCAGTCGCTTTTCCTCGCCGCATCCACCATCTCTCCGGTCTTGGTGGAGATCGAGCCGTAGATGTCAAGAATATGTTCGTGTGCGTTCATGATTCAGATGCTTCCGTAGGAAGTGGCGGCGCGGCGTGGCTGCGGCATCGCGCCGGGTTGGGCTGCAGCCGCGGTCGTGGTCGTGGTTGCAGCGAGGGTTTCCCATGCGCTCATCAGTTGCTGCAGCAACTGGCGCACCTCTTCGAACCCGGCGGGGTCGTTCTTGATGTTGGCCTGGAGCAGGCGCTGCCCCATGTAGACGTACAGCCCGGACAGGTTTTGCGCCAGCTCGCCGCCGACGCTCAGGTCCAGGCTCGCCTTCAGGCCGCCGTCGATGATGGAGATCGCCTTGGAAATCGCCTCGCCCTTGGCGCCGATGTTCTTCAGGCGCAGATGGTGCTGCGCCGCGGCGATCGCCGCAATCGCGCCCTCGTACAGCATCAGGATCAGCCGCTGCGGCGAAGCCGAGCTCACCCCGGTCTCGATGCCCACATTGCGGTAGCTGCTTATTGCCGCGCGCGAATTCGCGGAAAACATATGCATCATCCTTTATTTACTGTTGTAGTAGTTGGGCAGGTTGCCCAGTTGCTGCGTGAGAAAGCTGCTGGTGGCGCTCATGCTGCTCATGAGCGCGTCGAGCGCGCGAAACTGCTGCTCGTAGCGCTGCTGCACCGAATCGAGATGCCTCAGGATGCCGCTGCGGCGCGAGCCGATGTCCTTGATCGAGCGGTTGATGCCGTCGCTCTTGTTCGCCAGCGGACCCGTCGTGCCGATCAGCGCATCGGCGGCGCTCTCGATCGAGGTTCCAAGCGCCGAGGTGAACGCCGCGGCGTCGCCGAAGTTCGCCGACAGGGCGGCGGCAAGCTTGGTCGAGTCCAGCGCAAGCGAGCCGTCCTTTTGGAAACTGACGCCGAGTTGCGACAGCATCGTATAAGTCCCGCCCGAGGACTGAACGCTGCCCAGAATCGTGCGCACCTTGTGCTGCAGGCCGAGCACGGCCCAGTCGCCCTGCAGCGCAGCGCCCTTGGCGGTGGCGGCGGCGATAGCCTTGTTGGCGCTGTTATAACCGTTCACCAGCGCGCTTAGCGTCGCCGTCAGGCTGCTGCTGTCGCGTTGCACCGTGACCGTGGACGTCGCCGGGCTGGGGTCGGGGCTGGCTTTGGCGAGATTGAGCGTTACGCCCTGAATCGCGTCGGCGACAGTATTGCTGGCCGAACTGATGCTCACGCTGTCGACCGTAAACGCCGCGTTTTGCGCTGCCTGGGTCTGGGCGAGATTTTGGGTGGTTTGCGGGTCGTAGCCGAGCAGCGCATCGATCGCCGCCTCGCCGCTTACCGTCAATTTCAGGCTGCTGGCGGCGCCGGTGTCGTTCGAGGTCAGGCTCAGGCGATAGGGCGAGCCGCTGCCGTCGTTGATGATGGTGGCGGTCACGCCGGCATCGGCCGCGTTGATCGCATCGCGCATGCCTTCGAGCGTGTTGTTGCTGCTGTCGATGGTCACGGCTACGGCCGTTTTGGTCGCGTCGGCGGCGAAGCTCGCGCCGGCGTAAATGCCGTCGGTGAGCGTGCCGCCGCTGATCGTGCCCAACTCGATCGTCAGCGTGGTGCTGGTGCCGGTGCCGATGGCGGCGGCGCTGTCGGCCACGCCGGCGGCAATGAGTTTTTGCTGCTGTGCCAGAGCGGTTACCGCGACCGAGTAGCTGCCGGCAACTGCATTGCTGGCAGCCGAGGCCGTGAGCACCGTGCTGTCGCTGACCGTGGTCTTGAACGCATCGACGCTCGCAGTTACCAGCGACTTCGCCGCGGTTTGCAGCGTCGACAGGGCGCTGCTGACGGAGCCCAGGCCGCTCAATTTCGCATAGAAGCTCGCTTCCTGGCTGGCGAGCAGGGTCAGAGGCCGCTGCTCCACCGCCATCAACTGGCTCACCAGGGATTTCACATCGAGGCCGGAGCCGACGCCGGCGGCGCTCAGGGTCCCGCTGCTGACGCCGGACAAGGTTACTGCCATGTGCGCACCTCTCTAAGAGCTCATTCGGAAATGAGGGCATATCGTCCAAGGGGACTTTCCCCTCGGGGAGATCGAGAGCTTCGGGGCGTATCGCCTCATGCTCCGCTGAATCAGGCGCCTGACGGCAATTCTGCCAGGCGCTCCAAGGACAATCGCCATAGCTTAATATCGGCGCTTGCCCGGCAATCCTTTAAGCACAAACGCAAAACACCCGCTATCAGGCTTTTTGCGCCAATAGCAGTCCGGTCAGCCGGTCGAGCGCGTGCGATATGGCGAGCGTTTCTTCGGTCGGCATCTGGCGTATGAGCTGGTGTGTCTCGGAATCGACCACGCGCACGATGACCTGGTCCGATGATGCGTCGACGGTAAACTCGACGTTTGCCGCGGACGACTTGAGAAATTCGTTGATCCGGGCTGCCGCCTGTTGCGTCGCCTCCGTGCTTGCGGCTGGCTGCTGTTGCGCGACCGGGGGTACGGGCAGAGAGCGCGGTGATCCCGCCGCTGCTGCAGGGGAGGCATTCGGCAGGTGCGTCACCGGCGCCGCATTCGATGCGGGGGGTGGCTGAGCCGTAGCGATTTTCATGTTCGGTGCTCCTTCAACTTGATGAAGCGCCCCGGCCAGGGATCGCCCGGCCGGGGTTTACTTCATATTCCCTACTTGAGCAGGGACAACACGGTGTTCGGCAGCGAGTTGGCTTGCGCCAGGATCGCGGTGCCGGCTTGCTGCAGAATCTGGCCGCGAGTCATCGCCGCTGTTTCAGCCGCGAAGTCCGCATCCTGAATCCGGCTGCGCGAAGCAGTCAGGTTCTCCGCCGTCGTTTGCAGGTTGGAAACCGCCGACATGAAGCGGTTCTGGTAGGCGCCGAGTGCGCCGCGGGAAACGTTGACCTGGCTCAGCGCCGCGTCCACTACCGCAAGGGCGAGCTGAGCATTGGCAGCGCTGCTGAGGCTGACCGCGTTCACTCCCGAGAATGCGCTGGCTTGGGTTGCTAAGGTAAACGCGTCCGTGTTCGCACCGACCAAGGCGATCGAGCCCTTGCTGCTGCTGAGGGAGACCGCACCACTCTTGATCGCGGAGTCGGCGGCGCCGCTCGTAAGCGCTTGGCCACTAAACTGCGCGGTGCCGGCGCCGGTATTGGCATAGTCCAGGATGCTGATGTCGCGCCCGTCGGTCGTCGACAACGTGAGGCCGGCCTTGGAGGCGGTGGAGGTGAACTCCGCGGTAATGCCGGTGGCGCCTTGCGCAGCGTTGATCGCGCCCATCAGGGCCGTCAGGTCCGTCGAGTCGGCGATGACCGCCGAGATTGCGCTGCCGCCGGTCAGGGCGGTGCCGCCGATGAGGTTGA
The DNA here is from genome assembly GCA_052172655.1 of Burkholderiales bacterium. Taxonomy (GTDB): domain Bacteria; phylum Pseudomonadota; class Gammaproteobacteria; order Burkholderiales; family SG8-39; genus 2-12-FULL-64-23. The sequence goes on along the minus strand of JBQMQE010000001.1, from coordinate 8,468 downwards.
AGGACACGGTGCCCAGTATCGAAACGCCGCCCAGCGTGGCGCTGTTGCTGGCTGTCGCCGTGACGCCCACGCCGCTCGTTCCGGCGTTGATGCCCGCTGCAACGCCTGCGGCATCGGTAAGGCCGGCATAGGAGAGCACCGCGCTCGCGCCGCCATTGAGGGTGCTCACGGCAAATGTCCCCGACGATACGGCGACCAAGTTGCCGCCGGTCAAGTCGGTGGCCGCGACCTTGGTCTTGCCCGTGCCGCCCAAGCCGATGATCGAGCCGACGCCGTTGAGGACGTCGCTGCCGAGCGCGGTGGCGCGCGCATCGTTGATCTTGTCCACGCTGATGGTCTGGTTGGCATTGGCGCCGACCTGGAACGCCTTCGAGCTGAACGAGCCGTCGAGCAGGTTAAGGCCGTTGAATTGGGTGGTGCTCGCGACGCGGGTGATTTCCGCGATCAACTGGGCCGATTCCGCATCCATCGAGGCGCGATCCGAGGCGCTGTTGGTCGCGTTGGCCGACTGGATGGCCAGTTCACGTATGCGCTGCAGGCCGTCGGTAATCGCGTTGAGCGAGCCTTCAGCCGTTTGCGCCAGGGAAATGCCGTCGTTGGCGTTGCGCGCGGCCTGGTTGAGGCCGTTGATCTGCGACGTCATCCGGCTGGCAATCGCCATTCCGGCCGCGTCGTCCTTGGCGCTGTTGATGCGCAGGCCCGAGGACAGGCGCTGCAGCGAAACCTGCAATGCCGACTGCGAATGGTCGAGGTTACGTTGTGCGTTCAGTGACGCGATGTTGGTGTTAATTACTTGTGCCATGGTTAATCTCCTTACCTAATGTCCAGAAATCCGGCGGAATGCCGGGCACTTTGGTTTGCCTCGTCTCCGAAGCATTAAAACCGCCGTTGCCTGGGTTATCGGATGCTTCTGAACAAAGGTTTAGGATTATCTCGCTCTCGCGCTAGGCGCAGGGCTGCGCCCAGCCTCGGGCGGGACGTTGGCCGAGGCGGGAGGGCTCGGCCTAGCGCTTGATGCGAAAGAGTTTTTTGCCAGCTGATTGCGAAATGCGGGTACGCCGCCCCTTGCACTTTCCTGAATCAGCTCGTGGCAATTTTCAACAGGTCTAAAGCAATCAGGCCCAGGCTAACACCGGGGCGAGAGTGGGCGAAGGGTGAAACAGGCAGGGAAAGCGGGCGCAATTCCCCATTCGGCTTCGCGTCGATGAGTTCGCTGGCGCGATGAGCGGGCTTTGCGGCTGCCATGCTTCAGTCCGTGCTCCAGGCGAAATCAGGCCGTCGTCGTGTGCAGCTTCAGGGTCAGAGCCCGGCTTGCGCAGCGGGTAAGAGAGGCTAGCAGCGAATAGACGCACTATCCTACCCATATTGAACCCTTGGCGTCGCCCAGCATCGGGTTAGGCTTCATCGATCACAATGAAGGAAGCCGCCATGACTGCCAAAACTGCTGCGCAATGCACGCCCGCCCCGAGCCCGGATGAGGCCTATCAACAGGCGCTGCAACTGACGCTGCGACTGGCCGTGGGCTACCCACCGGGCCAATCGGTTGCAGGAGGCAGAGCGGCTTTACCGCGAAATCCTGCAGGGCGCACCCGAGCATCCCGAAGCAAATCACAATCTGGGGATAATGCTGCTCGAGATAGATCAGCCTGCGGCGGGATTGGCGCATTTCGAAGCTGCCCTGGCGGCGAAACCGGAGTCGCAGCGCTACTGGCTGAGCTACATCGACGCGCTGATTCGAGCCGACCAGCGCGAGCTTGCGCGGCAGAGTCTGGCGTTCGCCCGCGAGTACGGCCTGGAGGCAGGCGCGGCAGAACCATTGGCGGCCAAGTTGAATGCCGGCCCGCCGGCGGCGGCGCTCTCAGGCGCGGAACCTCAGCTAAACAGCTAGCCTGACTTTCGCTACTGGAGCGGTCGGCGACGAGAAATCCGGTTATTTTCAATGGCTGGGTTTCAAAGGTCTGTACTACATTTGCGTTGCCATTTTTGCAGTAATGCGTGACGGCGACTGCGGCGGTAGTTGCCAACTGAGCTGTGAGAGGAGCATCTGCTGGTCGGCTTCGGGCTCGGTGTAGCGAGGCCGGGGGACTTATTCCGACTTGCGGCCCCCACGGTTTCGGCAAAGCCGCTAAACAGGCGAACATCATGACCAAACCGCTCGCCCGTCATCTGCCGGGCTTCGACTTCAGTTACCGTCCACTCTCGTATTTCGAGGACCTAGAGCCCGGCACCCTCGTCGTCGCCTCGATACTCGAGGAGGAATGGTGCAAGGATGTACAGGCGCGCCTCGCTTCGGGAGACTACGACCCGCTCGTCTGGGGCGAATGGCTCACCGAGAGCAAGCTCGACGATTCGACCCGCCGACTGATCGGCCGCTCCCACCCCTACTTCATGGGGGGAGAGTACCTGCCTTCGCTCGGAGACAACGAGATAGAGATCGCCCGGATCGTCCTCGCTTCCGTGACGCAGGACGTGATCAGCGTTCTCGCGAGGCGCGCGGGCGCGCGGATCGCTCCCCGCATCTCAAGGCCTTCGACCGGGTCGAAGCGAACCATTACAATGTCGCCTCGGCCGAATACTGCCATCAGCAAGCCTCGCGACCGACTGGACGAGCACCGTCCCAGAGAGATAGGTCTGCCGGTGGCGCCGCTTTCAGATCGCATTGTGCGAGCAAGTCGGCCAAAATGTAGCGGCGTTTCGGTGCCAGTGTTCGGTGATTGATATCGGCGTCGGTATATAGAACGAAGGGGTCAGGTCTTGCAT
>JBQMQE010000001.1:0-5698 GCA_052172655.1 Burkholderiales bacterium | reverse complement strand
GTCACAGTCCACGGCGCCTCCAGCTGGGGTCAGGTCTTGCATTGACACAGTTCATCGGGCCGAAGGCATTTCGCAAGTTGCGTTGTTACAAACATATCTCGGTACTCATTCGTGTGATGCGGCCCGTTCCTGCTCAACTGAGAAAAGCCGCATTATGGCTCCTGCCACAGGCTTAACCTTCAACAGCGAGGGGGACATCGTCGCGGCGGCAATTGGCGCGGCCTGGCCCACCAGAAATGATGCTATCGGCAGGTGCAGGTTCAGTATGCGGATCTGTTCATCGAGAACAGACTTGCGCTCGGTTGGCGACGTGACAACGTCGATGTATGTTGTGCCCGCGATACCCACGGCGCGTAGATGTTGGGCTTTGCTGACGTACTTTGCGCGGGGCGCGTTCAGGCCCAACTCGGTCAGACGCTTGGCCATCTGCCCGAACAGCGCCGCGTTGTATGGGTCGAACCAGATCGCCTGCTCCAGCAGCCGGGCGGCGGTCACGCGGTCGCCCGCCGCGTCCGCAACCTTGATCAGCATGTCCCACGCAAACGCGCTGGTCGGGTCAAGGCCGAGGATCTGCTTGCACGCGGCATCAAGTTCCTGCGCCGTCACCCCCGGTTTCTGCGCAAGTTGCCGCGTGGCCGCCACGAGTTGCTCCGCCTCCGGCGAGGCCTGCAAGCGCACCCCCACAGGCGCGCGATATGCCCGGTTACAGCTCGGACAGTTGATGCTCGCGCACGCCCCGGGGTTCAGTTCGAACGTGTAGCAGCGGCCCTCCGCGCCGCAATGCGGGCAGAGGCACCGCGGCACAATACAACCCTTGTCATCACGCTCCAGCGCCAGCAACTTGCCCGCAAAGCCGAACGACATCCACGCCCGGCCCACCAACAGTCTGGAGATTAGATAATCCCGGTCGGACATTGTTGTGGCGTTGATTTCGCACTGGTCGGACTTCAGATACGCGGTGACGTCATTGATCCGGCCGCGCGCCACGGCCTCGTCAAAGATCCGCGACCCCGGGTGATAACCGATGTAGGCGACCCGGAAGTTGTACTGCGGGTGGTTGCTGAACCACTCAAGCGACTCCGTCACGGTAGCCAGCGTTTCCGCCGGGTCGCCGAAGATCAGGTTCGACCACAAGCCGATTCGAGCATCGTAGATCTGCGGCAGCACGCGCTCCAGCTCCTCCAGGGTCGTGTGCTTTCGCATGCTCTTGAGGATGGTGGGGCTCAGGCTTTCCACGCCCACGCTGATGCAGCAGCAACCGCTCTCCTTCATCGTCTTCAGCATCGCGGGATTGATCTGCGAGGCCGTCATTGAGCACTCCCACCGCACGCCCAGTTTGGCGACGCGCTGGCAGAAATCTTCCAGGCGTGAAGGTTTCAGGCAGAACACGTCATCATAGATGAACAGGGCGTTGATGCCGTACCGTCCCATCGCTGCCTCGACTTCCGCGAAGACCTGGTCCAGCGACCGGATACGATAGCGCCGGCCGGCCGCCTCGTGACAGCAGAAGGTGCAGTCGTAGGGACAGCCCCGACTGGTCATCAGCGGCATGACGCGCGTCTTGTGATCGACAACCAGCGCCGGCGCGCACTGCCCCGGGCGGTGCAGGCCCGCATAGATATCCAGCCCTAGTCCTTCGTAGTCCACCCAGGGCAGCGAGTCGAGGTTCTTCTCGACCGGGCGCCGCTCCGTCTGCTTGAAGAGGGCGGGGTTCGCGGGCGAGCGGTAGATCAGACCTTTCACCGCGCCGACGTCGCCGCCCGCTTCCAGGGCGGCTAGCAGTTCCACCGTCGTGTGCTCTCCCTCGCCCAAGACCCCGAAATCCGCTTCCGGAATCGCCGTCATGGCCACGCCGGGCTGATTGGAGACCAGCGGCCCGCCGATGACGATGGTCGCTTTGGGAAGCAGCATGCGCACCATCGACGCGAGCTCGCGGACTTGGTTCAGATGGAACGCCATTCCGCCGGTCGCAAACACCTGGGGCTGGTGCCGCGCGATGGCGGCCGCGAGCAGCGGCTCGAACTCCTCCATGGAGTGGTTGGGGTTGACCATCAGCACATCGTGCCCGGCTCGCTTGAGGCAGGCCGACACGTATCCGATCCCCACCGGAAGATGGTAAGACCCCATCTTGGTCTGCCGACAGACGACGATTAGAACTCTCATGATGATTCCATCCGATAATGGCGCTTGCCGAAATTGAACTTCAAACAGCAGAAACGCAAACAATCGCCGCTGAGTCCAAGTGAAGGACTATGTGACGGCCGGCGGTGGCACGCTGAGCAGAATAGCCTGCGCCGCGCCGCGCGGACAGCCGGAAAAGCGGTAATAAACCGCCTCAGTTCTGGGTCTTGAGCCATCCGGCTGATCCACCCTAAGCCGGCAGGGCTGGAACCGATCAGGTAACCTAAGGTTCGCCGCGTTCATTTTCTGGTATTCTTATTCAGTTGAGAAAAGCCACCAAAAGTTAACTCGCACGGCCCTACATGGCATCTATCCTTAAACTGCGCAATCAAGGGAGCGCGGCATGCGCTTGGTCCAGATCGAGGCGGCGAAACGCAAGTGATCCTGTTTCCGGATGGTGCCAATGAAGTTCGGGCGACGCCCGCGCCTGGTTTAATGCGGCGTCATGGCTAGTTCGCGGTCGACGCATAGGAAAATACTGCCGAAATCGGGCAGAAAAGGGGCACCTCCCAAGGAGCCACGCCTTCAAGAGACTAATGCGCTAGTGGCCCTTTTCCAACAGTCACGCTACAGCGAAATCGAATCCCCTGCCCGGACGATGACGGAGCGTTTTCCCCATCATGGTTTTGGCTGGAAGGCGCTGGGCGCGACGCTCAAGATGCAGGGGCGGGTTGCCGAAGCGCTGGTACCCATGCGAAGGGCGGCGGAATTGATGCCAGGGGACGCCGAGGCGCAGACCAACCTCGCCGACGCACTCAGGGAGCAGGGCAGACATTCCGAAGCGGAAGGCTACTGTCGCCGCGTTTTAGCAATAAAGCCGGATGAGGCCAAGGCGCACGTCAGTCTGGGCAACGTCCTCCGCGATCAGGGCCGTTTGTCCGAGGCGGAAATCAGCTTTCGCCGGGCGCTCCAGATCAATCCGGGTTTAGCCAGGGAGCATAACGTCCTGGGTGCCATCCTGTATGAGCAAGGCCGATCGTCCGAAGCGGGAATCAGCTTTCGCCAGGCACTGGCGATCGAGCCGGATCTGGCCAGCGCGCACAGCAATTTTGGTGTCACGCTCTTCGACCAGGAGCGACTGACCGAAGCGGAAGCCTGCCATCGACAGGCGCTGGCGATCAACCCGGAGTATGCCGACGCGTACAGCAACCTGGGCAATGCTCTCCGGGGACAAGGCCGGCTGATTGAATCCGAAGCCTGCTGTCGTCGGGCACTCGTGATCGAGCCGAATCACGTTACGGCGCTCAACAACCTGGGAAATACCCTACAGGTCCAGGGCCGCACAACCGAAGCCGAAGCCAGCTATCGGCGCGCATTGCAGATCAAGCCCGATTATGTCGCTGCGGCTGACAACTTGCTGATGGCGCAGCAATACGTCGAAAGCCATACGCAAGCGGAGTCGTTCGCCGAGCATCTGGCTTTCGCACGGCGCTTCGAGACACCGCTCAAGGGAAGCTGGCCTTCTCACTCGAATTCACGCGAGCCTGGCAAACAGCTGAAAGTAGGCTACCTGTCGCCGGATTTTCGCAAGCACCCAGTCGCCTATTTCCTCGAGCCGGTGCTATCCCAACACAACCGGGAGTCGGTCGAGGTCTACTGCTACTACAGCCATGCAAGCTCCGACGAAGTGACCGTTCGGCTGAAGTCCCTGGCCGAGCACTGGCGCGACATCGCTTCCATGAGGGACGCCGAAGCCGCGGAACTGATCCTGAGCGACGGCATCGACATCCTGGTCGATCTGGCGGGGCACACGACGGGAAACAAACTGCTCACTTTCGCCAGGAAACCTGCGCCGGTTCAGGCGACCTGGCTCGGCTATGCCTGCACCACGGGGCTTTCCGCGATGGATTACCGCATAACCGATGCATACGCGGATCCTGTCGGCGCAAGCGAGCGCTACTACAGCGAAACACTTTACCGGCTTCCGGAAGTCTTCGCGTGCTACCAACCCCCATCCGGCAGCCCCGATGTCGGCCAACTTCCGGCGAGTGGGCAAGGCTGCATCACTTTCGGTTCCTTCAACAATCTGATCAAGCTGACGCAAGGGGTTCGCGCGTTGTGGGCGCAGGTGCTTCTGGCGGTTGCGGGTTCGCGGCTCATGCTCAAGAGCGTCTCGTTGGCGGAAGCGGGAATGCGACAGCAACTGCTCGACGATTTCGCCCGCCTTGGGGTAGGGGAGGAGCGGCTGATACTCGCCACCGGCGACGATACGCATTTCGCGCATCTGGACCGATACAACAGCGTAGACATCGGCCTGGATCCTTTTCCCTACAACGGGACAACGACCACGTTCGAGTCCCTATGGATGGGAGTGCCGGTGGTGACCTTGGCCGGAAACAGTTTTATTTCGCGCCAGGGGGTAAGCATGCTCACGAACGCGGGGCTAACCGAACTGGTTGCTGATACGCCAGCCGAATATGTGGCGATAGCCGCTCGTCTTGCCGGCGACCTGGACCGCCTGTCACGGATGCGCGCCGGCATGCGCGACCGGATGGCGAACTCGCCGCTTCTTGCCGCCAAGCGATTCACCCTTGATCTGGAAAAGGCTTACCGGCAAATGTGGCACACCCATGTTTCGAAGTCCGACGCGGCAAGCCATCGCTGAAATGGCCTTCGCGAGTTTCCAGCGCAATTTCCCATCGCCAAGGCGTGCTGCCGTGGAACTCCTCACCTCGTGACGGAGCATGACTTGGACATAGGGCAGATTCCATTGGCTAGCATGGGCGAACCATCCACTGCCCGTCGACTGCACATCGGCGGCAAGTACAATGTGCCTGGATGGGAAGTGCTGAACGCAAATCCGGCACCATATGTTGACCATGTATGCGACGCGACGGATCTTTCCAGATTTCCCGACAACACCTTCGCCGAGATCTATTCCTCCCATGTTGTCGAACACTTTGACTACGCGGGGCAGCTGCGGGTGATGAGGCCTGGGGGCGCGCTGCGGGTCAGCGTACCTGACATGAATGTTCTAGCGGGGCTGTTTCTCAACAACCGGGATTTCAGCATAGACGAGCGCTTCTTCGTCATGCGAATGATATTCGGCGGGCACGTAGATCAGTACGATTATCATCTTGTCGGCCTCAACGAAGAATTCCTCGCCAGTTTCCTGGGCAGTGCCGGGTTCACCCAGATTTCAAGGGTTATAGATTTCGGGTTGTTCAACGACACGAGCAGAATGCTCTTTCGCGGCGTGCCGATCAGTCTCAACATGATCGCCTACAAGCCCCAAGGCAACTTCTAGATCGCATCGAATTCGATCAAAGCAGAGTTAGCCTACGGCGCAAGACACAGCGCGCGCGGCTGAGAGGCACGCCGGCCCGTCTGAGCAAGGCGGGCATGTGGGCTTTGCCTAGCCTGATTACCCGCCCCGCCGGTATTAATTCCCGATTGCGCGGTCGAGTAGCGCCGAATCACGCCGCCGAATTCGGGATTCAGGGTGCGACGATGATCCGGTCTTTGCCCACATGCTTGGCTTCGTACAGGGCCTGGTCGGCACGCTTGATCAAGGCCT